>PKSZ01000142.1 GCA_002869425.1 Marinilabiliales bacterium | reverse complement strand
GCAAAGTACAATCAATTACGCTTATAATAAAGGTTGTGTTTTACTTGCTGCCGCTGGTAACAATGGCGATGGAATGGAAACACAGATGAACCCTGATATCCCAGTAAATTATACTGCTTATCCTGCTGCTTTACATAACGTAATAGCTGTTGGATCAGTCGATACAGATGATTCAAAATCTTCTTTTTCTTGCTATGGAACATGGATAGATGTTCTTTCTCCCGGAGGATTTGAAACTGAAGGCTTTTTGGGCATAAGCGCATTTTCTGTACTTAGTACTACTGCAAATACAGCAGGTACAATAAATGATATGCTGGCTGATCCAAGTAATCCTTCAACCGGAGGTGCTGGTTCTTTTTCAATTACAGGAAATTATGATGTTATGCAGGGAACTTCTATGGCAACTCCTGTTGCTGCAGGTCTTGCAGGTTTGATGCTCTCTGTTAATCCAGATCTTACACCAGAAGAGTTGAAGCAAATCATGAAAGCAACCTGTGTAAATGTTGATGCTTTAAATCCAGAGTTTGTGGATAGTATTGGTGCAGGTAGAATTGATGCAGCAGCAGCTGTGGCAGCAGTACAGGATTCAATGGTAGGTCAGACTATTATTGCTGATTTTTCTGTAAGCGATATCTCCATAATGCCAGGCGATGCAGTGGATTTCACAGATCTTTCCATAGGTACACCAGTATCATGGAACTGGACATTTGATGGAGCTACTCCGGCAACAAGTACAGATCAAAATCCTACAGGTATTGTTTACGATCTTGAAGGTGAATATACTGTAACTCTTGAAGTTTCAGATGGAACAAACTCAGATGTGGAAGTAAAAGAATTTTTAGTATTGGTTGGCGGTTTTGAAATGCCTGAAAGTGCATGGATTCGTCAGGCTTCAGGTTTTGAAACTCAGTACAGGGGGTTGATGGATATAAGTATTACAGATGCTAATACTGCCTTGGCCATTAGTTATGATGGTACATCTGGTTCAATGACTACAGATTTTACAAAAACTACTGATGGGGGTACAACATGGGTGCCTGGAATAATTGAAACAGGTGTTACAGGTTATGCACCTGGAAATATCAGTGCACTTGATGCTAATACTGCTTGGGTTGCTATGTATGCTACTGCTGGTGGTGGTGGTATCTTTAAAACTGAAGATGGTGGTGCAACCTGGACTCATCAGGCTTCTGCAAGTTTTTCTGGTGCAACCAGCTTTACCAATGTAGTTCACTTTTTCAATGCCAACGATGGTTTTTGTATGGGTGATCCGCTGAATGGTGAGTTTGAATTGTATACTACTGCTGATGGAGGTGATAACTGGACATTGGTTCCGGCAGCAAATATTCCAGATCCGCAAACAGACGAAATGGGATGGACTGGTGTATATGATGCATATGGCGATACAATCTGGTATGGAACAAATACTGGACGTATTTATAAATCTGTTGATAAAGGATTAAACTGGGAAGTATTTACTACAGGTGAATCAAATGTAAGTACTATTTCGTTTAACGATGCCTTGAATGGTGTTGTTCTTTGTGCCAACTACGATCAAACAACAGGCGCTTTGGATAGCTGGGCAATGAAATCAACCACAGATGGTGGAGAAACATGGCAGCTGGTTTCTAATGATATGGATAATTCAAAGTCTGATGTTGCTGCTGTTCCAGGAGTACCCGGAATGGTTGTGGCAACAAAAATGTCTCAGGTTAGCGAAGAAAATGGTTCGTTCTATAGCTTTGACTATGGTAATACATGGACACAGCTTGATGACTCAATTCAATATACTTGTGTTAGCTTCCTGAATGAAGATATTGGTTGGGCTGGTAGCTTTAATCTGAGCAATACTTTTGATGGTGTTTATAAGTGGGTAGGTGTACAGAGTGATGCTCCTTATTTTACTTCTTCACCAATCACTTCAGGAATAGAGTTTTCATTATATGAATATACAGCAGTAGCTGAAGATCCAAATGGTGCTGCCTTAACTCTGGAAGCAAATACAATTCCAGCATGGCTAACATTTTCAGACAATGGAGACAATACAGGAACATTAACAGGAACTCCGCAAACATCTGATATTGGTTCACATCAGGTTGAGCTAATTGCTTATAATTCTACGGATACAGCTTACCAGTCATTCTCAATTGAAATTGTTACCTCAGATTTACCACCAGAATTTACTTCTACTCCGATTGAAGAAAGCTGGATTGGTACAATATATACGTATAATATTACAACTTCAGATCCTGATGGAGATGATTTAACCATTACAGCACCAACATTACCATCATGGTTAACTTTTACAGATAATGGTGATAATACGGCTGTTTTAACAGGTATTCCTTCATCAAGTTCACCTTCACAGTCTGGATTCCCTGTTACACTTGAAGTATATGACGGAACATTAAGTACACAACAGCAATTTGGTATTTATGTGCCTTTCAGTACGCCATACGATCCTCCGGTATTTACATCAACTCCTGATACTATTGCATTTTATAATGAAGTTTATCAGTACAATATGACTGCAAGTGATCCTGATGGCGATGTCCTTGCTTTTGGTTCTGTTGATCTTCCTTCATGGTTAACTTTAACCGACAATGGTGATAATACTGCTTTACTTGAAGGTACTCCTACAGTTAATGATACAGCTTATTTTGTAACATTAACAATCGACG
>PKSZ01000026.1 GCA_002869425.1 Marinilabiliales bacterium | reverse complement strand
TTATTGTAAATACAGCTGCAATTACAAGCGTTGATTATGCCGAATTACATAAAGCTGAAACATGGTCTGTTAATGTAGTTGGAGTAGAGAATCTTGTCAACACAGTTTTAAAGAGAAATATCAAACTTATTCACTTATCAACAGATTTTGTTTTTGATGGTATGGGGCCTTTTTATTCTGAAGAGGATTTGACTGATCCCGTGAGCTATTATGGTTACACAAAACTGGAAGGTGAAAAAAGAGTAGAAATTTTGCAAAATGCATGCATAATAAGAACCATATTGGTTTATGGGTATTATAAAGATATGGTCCGTTCTAATTTTGTTTTATGGGTTTACAATTCTTTAAAACAAGGAAATGAAATTAAGGTTGTGGATGATCAATACAGAATGCCAACTTATGTGAATGACCTGTCAGAAGCAATAAAAACGATTGCTGAAAAGGAAAAAGAAGGCTTGTATCATATATCAGGCAATGAGTATTTGAGTATTTTTGAGTTTGCAAAAACGATTGCAAGCATGTTCAATTTGGACGATAATCTAATAAAACCCGTTTCTTCATTCATGTTGGATCAAGTTGGGAAAAGGCCTCCAAAAACAGGTTTTAATCTCGATAAAGCTGCAAGTGAATTGAACTATTTACCCACTTCCATAAAGGAGGCGTTGACAAAAATGAAACAATTGATGGATTAGGGTTAATATAACAATAAAAAAGCGCTTTTTTTTATTGAAAGTTAAAAGTTTTGGTTATTTTTGCACCCTCATATTAAGAAGATTCGATAATTAATTGATTATAAACATGTACTTAACTGCAGAAACGAAGAAAGAGATTTTTAAAACTCATGGAAAGAGTGAAACTAATACAGGTTCAACCGAAGCTCAGATAGCTTTATTTACATTCCGTATTAAGCATTTAACAGAGCATTTGAAGTCAAATAAGAAAGATTTCTCAACTCAGAGAGCTTTGTTGAAACTGGTAGGTAAGCGCAGAAGATTGTTGGATTATCTTAAGGATAAGGATATTGAGGGATATCGCGCACTACTGAAAGAACTGAAATTAAGAAAATAATAAACCTGAAAAGAAAGGCAATGAAAATTGCCTTTCTTTTTTATATACCAATTAATAAATAAGAAGAATTATGTACGATTTAAAGAGTGTAGAAATTGAACTCGGTGATGGCCGTTCCATCAAAATTGAAACAGGAAAGTTGGCGAAACAAGCCGACGGTTCTGTAGTTGTTAAATCAGGAGGTACTATGCTGTTGGCATCAGTAGTTTCTGCAAAGGAGGCAAAAGTTGATATAGATTTTATGCCTTTATCTGTTGAATACAGAGAGAATTTTTCTGCTGCAGGTAGATTTCCGGGCGGATTTATGAAAAGAGAAGGAAGACCTTCTGATCATGAAATATTAACATCAAGACTAGTAGACAGGGTATTGAGACCTTTGTTCCCCGATAATTTTCATTGCGAAACTTTTGTAAATGTAACGTTGATATCAGCAGAAAAGGATATTATTCCTGATGCAATGGCTGGATTGGCTGCTTCAGCAGCACTTGCTGTATCAGATGTACCTTTTAACGGTCCTATTTCTGAGGTTCGCGTTGCACGCGTAGAAGGAGAATTTGTTGTAAATCCAACATTTACACAATCAGAAGTTGCAGATATAGATTTGGTTGTTGGTGCAACTTATGAAAACATTATGATGGTTGAAGGAGAGATGAGTGAAGTATCAGAAGAAGATATGCTTGAAGCATTAAAAATTGCTCATGATGCTATAAAGATTCAATGCAAAGCGCAGAAAGAATTGGCAGAAATGGTTGGAGTGGCAAAAAGAGAGCTTGAAGAGGAAGGCGATGAAGATCTTAGAAAACTGGTTTTTGATGCAACATATGAAAAATTATATGCAGTTGCCAAGCAGGGAATTAAGGATAAAACTAAAAGAAAAGAAGCTTTTTCAGCTGTGAAAGAAGAGTTTGTAGCATCATATGAAGAAGGAAAGGAAGATGAAGAATTGAGGATGAAACTTGTTGAGGAGTACCTTCATGATGCAGAAAAAAAGGCACTTAGAAATCTTATGTTAGATGAGGGTGTAAGGGTTGATGGACGTAAACCTGATGAAATCAGACCAATTTGGAGTGAAGTGGATTATTTACCTGCCGCTCACGGTTCAGCAATTTTTACAAGAGGAGAAACTCAGTCATTAACAACAATTACATTCGGTACAAAACTGGATGAGAAAATAATTGATAATGTGCTTGCCCAGGGACGTGATAAATTCTTATTGCATTATAATTTCCCTCCATTCTCAACAGGAGATGCAAGACCAAGCCGTGGAGTATCGCGTCGTGAAGTAGGCCATGGAAATCTTGCTCACAGAGCGTTGAAGAGAATGATTCCAAAAGACGAGTTGGTCAATCCATATTCAATCAGGATTGTTTCAGATATACTGGAGTCAAATGGATCTTCATCAATGGCAACAGTGTGCGCAGGAACACTTGCTTTGATGGACTCTGGATTAAAAATTCATAAGCCTGTTTCAGGTATTGCTATGGGAATGATCTCAGATAGTGAAACAGGAAAATATACTATTCTTTCAGATATTCTTGGAGACGAAGATCACCTTGGAGATATGGACTTTAAAGTAACCGGAACAAAAGATGGTATTACTGCCTGTCAGATGGATATTAANTTAAAGTAGATGGTCTTTCTTTTGAAGTTTTGGCAAAAGCCTTAGCTCAAGCAAAAGAAGGTAGAATGCATATACTTGGAAAAATGCTTGAAACGCTTTCAGAACCGAGAGCAGACTTCAAAAATCATGCACCAAGGGTAGAGAAAATGATTATTGATAAAGAATTTATCGGAGCAGTGATTGGTCCTGGTGGTAAAATAATACAGGAAATTCAGGCAGAAACTGGAGCGACAATTGTTATTGAAGAGGTTGATGATAAAGGTGTTATTGATATTGTAGGTGAGGAAAAGGCAGCAATTGACGCCGCTGTTGCCAGAATTGAAGCCATTATTGCTGTACCCGAAGTGGGCGAAACATATGTAGGAAAGATTAAAGGACTTGTTTCTTTTGGTGCTTTTGTTGAAATTCTACCTGGAAAACAAGGACTATTGCATATTTCTGAGATCGACTGGAATCGTATCGCTAATGTTGAAGACGTGTTTAAAGAAGGCGATGAAGTAGAGGTTAAACTTCTTAGTGTTGAACGTGATGGTAAGCTTAAGCTTTCAAGAAAGGCACTTTTACCAAAGCCTGAGGGATATCAGGAAAGAAGTAATGACAATAGAGATCGGGGTGGAGACAGAAATAGAAACAGAGATAGAAGAAGAGATTAATTACTTAAAATAGAACAGCCCGAAAGGGCTGTTTTTGTTTATGAAAGTTTTGATGTTATATACAGACAAGTTTTCATACAATCCAGCAATGAAAACTTTGGATGATGCACCTGAAATATCTTCAGGAGAGGAATTTAGTGATGCATTGGTTGCTTTTATTCAGGTTGAAGAAAAGGATGAAGGTGATTTGCGTGGGAGAGAAAAAAAGTTGGTTAATACCTTGAAATGGGCAGCAAGAAAGAACAATACTCAGAATGTAATTTTGCATTCTTTTGCCCATTTATCCAATAGTAAAGCCAATCCGGATTATTCTAAAGAGATATTTGATGCAGCTGAAATCAGATTAAAGAATGGTGGTTTTAATGTAACGCAAACACCGTATGGTTATTTTTTGGACTTGTCGATTCAGGCTCCGGGATATCCTCTTGCAAGATTATTCAGTGATTTGTAGCAAGCTTATATAATTTTTCCATCATGAATGGTAAGCATCCTGTCTGTTAAATTTGCCAGTTGTAGGTTGTGGGTTACAATGATAAAGGTTTGATTTAGTCTTTCTCTGAGAGAGACAATCAAATCAAACAATTCTTTTGTATTTGCAGAGTCAAGGTTCCCGGATGGTTCATCAGCAAGAATTACACTGGGATCGTTGATAAGGGCACGGGCAACAGCTACTCTTTGCTTTTCACCTCCTGATAACTGATTGGGTTTGAAATGTAGTCGATGTTCCAGCTTTAGCATCGAAAGTAATTCTTCAGATTTTTCCATTGCTTTTTTTCTGGGCATATTTGCAATAAAAGCGGGGATACAAACATTTTCCAACGCAGTAAATTCCGGTAGCAATTGATGAAATTGAAAAACAAAACCAATATTCTGATTGCTGAATTTAGATAGCTGTTTTTCATTTAAAGTGTTGATATTAATATTGTTGAT
>PKSZ01000385.1 GCA_002869425.1 Marinilabiliales bacterium | reverse complement strand
TCAACCAAGGCAACATTACCAGGGCGGAAAGTAAACATCCCATCATCATCAAAGGAAATGCATATGGCCATTCGAACAAAACAGACAAACCTCCTGCAATCAGGATCAACATAGAAATCAACCAAAATACACCAAATATTCGGGCTATATTTCCTCTATAAAAAACCGATTCGTTTATAAGCCAACTGCTTTCTTTAAACCCTTGCCTATTTTTTGTAAATGCAGCCAAAAAACCAGAAATATGCGCAATTCCATGCACTATAAACACAATTCCAATAATAATTTTTATCATCATTGCCGTAATTTAACTTAACAAATCAATCAATGCACCTCTGTCTGTTATTGTAATTGCCCTTCTTTTCACCAGAATAATTCCTTCATTGCTCATTTCACCAACAGCTCTGGCTAAAGAAGGACGCGTTACTCCAAACAAATCGGCTATTTCCTGTTGAGACTTTTGCAAATAAATAGTTTTGTTTGTTTCGCCTGCAAGTTGCAAAATATATTGGGCAAATTTCCCTTTAATAGTTTTAAATGTCAGAAACTTTATTTTCTGAGATAAATTTTGAGAACGCAGAGAAATTAAGTCCAGGAAAGCTATTAAAAATCGCAGTTCGTTCTGCATTAGCTCCAGCAAAGAAGATTTTTCGATATACATAACTTCTGTCTCCATATTTGCTACAACATTAACAGGAAGGATACCATTTCCAAAAATAAATGCAGAACCAACTGTTCCCGGAGCATCTATGTCTTCAATTTTAACTGCTTTGCCCGATGCATCTATCATTTCTCCACGCACACTACCTCTTGAGATCAACATTAGAGATTTTAGCCTGCTGCCTGTTTCGGCCATTACTGCATCACGCGCAAATACCTTATGCCTGGTAATATACTTTTCAAAAATAACCTCCAGCTCAACTTCAGAAAAACTCTCAAATAGATTACATGCCTTGATACTTTTCATATTTACTTTTCTATAAAATTAGTAAAAATCCAACTTTGTAACAAATGTTACATATTTAAGCAATTCATTACCGTATTATTGTATCATAAAAAACAATATGAAAAGAGAAATAATAAAAATTGATGAAGATAAATGTACTGGATGCGGGTTGTGCATTCCCAATTGTCATGAAGGAGCTTTGCAAATAATTGAAGGAAAAGCCCGATTTGTAAGTGAATTGATGTGCGATGGCCTTGGAGCCTGTATTGGATATTGCCCGGAAGATGCTATTAGTATTGAAGAAAGAGAGGCAGAACAATACAACGAAGTTCAAGTAATTAGAGATATGACACCCAAAGGTTTAAAGACAATAAGAGCTCATTTTCAACACCTTAAAGATCATAACCAGTCAAAATATCTGGACGAAGGATTTGACTATCTTGAATCAATACAGGAGAAACTAGATTTTGATCTGGAAAAACTAAAAGAAGACGTTTTTGAACCTGAAAAGAAAAAAATGGTTCCTTTTGATGTTATGGGAGGCCATATGCATGGTGGATCATGTCCGGGTTCTGCAGCAAGGAAGTTTTCACAGGAAAACACAAACTATAATTCTGGTAGTGAAATTCCTTCTGCCCTTTCCCACTGGCCTATTCAAATGCATTTGATCAATCCATCAAGTAGTCATTTTATAAAATCTGATTTGGTTTTAGCGGCAGACTGTGTTGCGTTTTCATTTGGAAATTTTCATTCTAAATTCCTATCAGGCAAAACCTTAGCTATTGCCTGCCCAAAACTGGATAAGGGTACAGATCAATATGTAGCCAAGCTTATTCAGCTCATCAACGAAGCAGAAGTTAATACCATCACAGTATTGATGATGGAAGTACCTTGTTGTGGAGGTCTTATTCAAATGATCAAAAAGGCTATGCTTAAAGCAACAAGAAAAGTACCGGTAAAAGCAATAATTATCTCCATTCAGGGAGCAATTTTATCGGAAGAATGGTTATAAATAAATTCAATAAAACTCAAAAAATTACAGGAGGAAATATTATGTCAATGTTTTGTTATCAATGTCAGGAAGCAGCCAAAGGTACAGGATGTACCATCAAAGGCGTATGTGGAAAAACTGACGAAGTGGCCAATATGCAGGATCTTTTGATCTATGTTACCAAAGGAATCAGTATTTATGCTGAGCTAGCAAGTGAAAAAGGTATTGAAAATGAAAAAGTAAACAAGTTTGTTTTTGATGCCTTATTTACAACAATTACCAATGCAAATTTTGATTACGATGCAATTGTAAAAAAGATAAAGCATGGTTTTTCCATACGAGATGAAATAAAATCCGCTGTCCTTTCATCCGGGGGTAATCTTCCGGAAAAGCTTCATAGCTCAGCAGTGTGGTATACTAAGGATCTTGCTGAAATGGAAAGAAAAAGCCAGTTAATCGGAATTCTGTCTATAGAAAACGAAGATATCCGTAGTCTAAAGGAGCTCCTTACTTACGGAGTAAAGGGTATGGCTGCTTATGCCGAACATGCCTACAACCTTGGCTATACAGATAATTCATTGTATGCCTTCATGCAAAAAGCTCTGGTAGCTACAACACAGGAAAAAACAGCAGATGATTTGGTAGCTCTTGTTCTTGAATGTGGTAAATATGGTGTTGATGTGATGGCACTTCTTGATAAAGCCAATACAGAAAGTTACGGTATGCCCGAAATAACTGAAGTCAACCTGGGTGTTAGAAACAATNTCATTAGCGGTCATGATTTAAAGGATCTTGAAGAATTGCTTAAGCAAACCGAAGGAACCGGAGTAGATGTTTATACACATAGCGAAATGCTACCGGGACATTACTATCCTGCATTCAAAAAATATGCACATTTTGTTGGAAACTATGGCAATGCATGGTGGAAACAAAAAGAAGAATTTGAAAGTTTTAACGGACCAATTCTCTTTACAACAAACTGCATAGTTCCACCATCTGATAATGCCGCTTATAAAGATCGTATTTACACAACTGGCGCATCCGGACTAAATGGAGCAAAACATATAGCTGCAAGAGAAAATGATGGTCAAAAAGATTTTACAGAAATCATAGAACATGCAAAAAAATGTAATGCACCTGAAGAAATCGAAACAGGAAAAATAATAGGTGGATTTGCTCATAATCAAGTACTTGCTCTTGCTGATAAGGTAGTTGATGCCGTAAAAACCGGGGCCATAAAAAAATTCTTTGTAATGGCTGGCTGTGATGGTCGCATGAAATCAAGAGATTATTATTCAGAATTTGCAGAGCAACTACCTTCAGATACAGTGATTCTAACTGCTGGATGTGCCAAATATCGATACAATAAGCTTGACTTGGGAGATATTGGTGGTATTCCACGTGTACTGGATGCTGGTCAGTGTAACGATTCATATTCACTTGCAGTTGTTGCATTAAAACTTAAAGAAGTATTTGAACTGAATGATATCAACGATTTACCCATTGCATATAATATTGCGTGGTACGAACAAAAAGCCGTTATTGTACTGCTGGCTCTATTGTATTTGGGAGTGAAAAACATCCACCTTGGGCCAACACTTCCGGC
>PKSZ01000053.1 GCA_002869425.1 Marinilabiliales bacterium | reverse complement strand
TAAGTTAATGAGAAGTTCAATCGCTTATAAGGAACAATTAAAGAAAAGCCATATTTCCTATACATCGGATCGATATCGTTGTAGATAAAAGCGGCATTATCTTCCATGTAGTTTTGCATCTTGCCAATACTAGCATTTGCCTCCAACCACACTTTCCATACCTTCGCTCCAAGTGTTTGACTAAAAATCCATTTTCCGGATCCACTTGAATTAAGGCTGCTCAGCTTTCCTCCACCACCTGGACCTGGTCCGGATAAGGACAAAGTATTGTTGGGTAAAATGGTTTCATTATAGGCAATATCGCTGATGGTATAAAAGTTGGTATTCTGGAATGGATATACAACTATTCCTAAGTTATATTGTCTTTTTTTCAATGAATTTATCGTTCCAAAACCTGCGCCCAAAGTCCATTTTACATGTTTGGTTCTTCTTGCTATGGAAGCGTGATATATTTGCTCTGCCAATTGCTCCTTATTATTTGAATAAACAGGAATTTCTTTCCCTATTGTCAGGTTGTAATCAACATCAGTTATGTAACGGGTAGTCCAAAGACTATGAAATGCAGCACCCAGCTCCCAGCCATCATTAAGTAAAAGCTGAGCCCGAATATAATAGGCGTTTTGTTCTGTTTTATGCTGAAAATTTTGTCGTCCCTTTTCGTCATCATAAATCTGCTGAAATTTATCGATTAGCAAATATGAATAACGATGATGAAAATTCAATCGGTTGAATGTTTTATGCTGCAAACTTAATCCGGCTAATGTATATTGGGCAGGGATAGCTCTTTCGTCGTAAATATTGTAATCTTCTGGTATTTGATTCAACTGATCGTTATATGCAAGATTTCTACCTATACCTGATTCTATTCCGGCACTATACAGTACTCCTCCTGCTGTAAAAAGTTTCTTTTTTAGTTCTTCCGGAAATCGTGATGCCAGCATCCTTGCCCTTTGCGGTTGACCACTAAAAACCAAACAATAATACTGATACTCAAGTATAAGCTTATCTCCTGAATTATATTCCTCTGCTTTTTTGAATTGTTTAAGCGCTGAAAGATATTTTGCATTTTCATAGAAAGCAATTCCCAGACGCATCCGCAGATAATAATAATCAAACCCATTTTGTAATGCCTCATTCCCAATCAATATCAAGCTATCATACTTCTTCTCAACATACAATCTATAGGTAAGCTTATCATAGCTTGAGAAATTGGGTTCCTCCTGTGCGCTAACCTGGATTACCACAATGATAAATAATAATATGCTAAGTGATATTTTCATTATCTCCGAGTTACTTCTATTGTATTCTGTTGTTTATCTATCCGAAAACATTTTATCCCTTCACGGTCAATAATTATTCTGGCAGACTTACTTCGTTTTTTGCGTCCAAGCACTTTACATACAGTATGCGTTTCTATTTCCAACTCTGATGGATTCATTTCATCATCGATCTTAACATACTGCATAGAAAACAAACCGCGTAAATACACTGCAAAAGGTGCTACAAAATCCTGAAGCAAAAGAGGGAATCCCCTATACAACAAATCGGTTGCATAAGAATCTTCTATCCGAATACCTTTGTAATAGCCCAAATGGATTCTGTAAGCTGAAATGAAAAAGTCATACAAAAGGCTATTCTTATCTCCTTCAAAATGCCGGAAATAGAAAACCTCATCATCCATAACAAACCAGGCCCGTGATTGAGTCTTTTCACAAAACAGAAAAGATTGATTGTAAATATTGGTTCGTACTTCCCAGCTTTCTGTTGCATTTCCAGCTTCAAACTCCAGTTTTTTCCCCGGAATAAAGTGGAATGCATTTTTCACAAGTGTATTTCCAGGAATTACAGAAACCGTTTCATCCTTCATTGGCCTGCTAAAACTCTTGAATTCCACTTCGCGACCATTATCAGCGAGATAATATGCTATGGGAAAATCTATGGTCTTCGAACCAATATATTTAGATGATTGCAGCTGCATATGCAAATGGGGTTCTGGTGAACGACCTGAATTTCCCACTAAAGCAAGAACTTGTCCTTTTTTCACAACATCGCCCACTTTCACTTTAAATGTACCTGCTTTCAAATGAGACAATGAAGAAAATAAATAATCGCTATGCTTCACTACAACCGTATTTCCCCAATTATCAATAAGATTTACATCCCCGATTTTATTATCCGGTATTCCATCGGCGATCTCTTCTACAATTCCATCAGCAGGAGCCAGAACCATTTTATTGTAACAATAATAGTCTTCTAAAAGATCCCCGGTTCCCTTATAGGTTTTTCCATCTGCATTGTCTATTACAAAGTCCCAGGCATGTCGCCATGCATCTTGGTGCGTTATCTCTCCATTGTGCGACTGGCTAACCTTCCAACTTCCCCAAAAAGGTAATCTAATGGTAAAGAATGTAGACTTTCAAAATCTTCTTTTCTCATTTTCAAAAGCATACAAATTCTTTTCCGGTGAGTTTTGTTGAATAGAAACCAAAGCAAGCTCCTTACCCGGTTCAGTTCTCAATTTCAGTATATAAACAAAAACAAGAACAATAAAGTTAAACGGCAACGAATAGATACTTAGACTATATATACTCACAATTCTACTCAAGCTTATAGTAATAATAGCAACAATTGGAGTAAGTATTACAACCCACAGATAGGAGCTTTTGTTAGAAACAAGAAAAAATCCACCAATGGCAATGACCGT
>PKSZ01000156.1 GCA_002869425.1 Marinilabiliales bacterium | reverse complement strand
TGGTTTTTCAGGGCTCATACAATGACTTTATGGACTTGAAGGAAGGCCTAAGTCGAACCCGTGATTATTTAGAGGTTGAAAGCGAATGCAAAAGTGATAGCAATAGCAATCAAAACAGAGATAAAATACTATTCCAGCCCAGCCTGAATGACCATAGTTTTACAATTGAGTTGGTAAAAAACAAAGGATTCAATGTTCTTACGGGTAGAAACGGTACCGGAAAAGCGAGCCTGGTTGAAAAGGATTTATTGCCTGAAATAGAAAAAATAATCAATGGAAGAAAATCTTCGAAAATTGAGGGAATCAATCCCTCTGAGATAAAAAGGATAATTTCAATTGACTCTAAGCCAATTGGAAAAACACCGAGGAGTAATCCTGCAACATACACCAAGCTATCAGACCAGATACGAAATTTGTTTGCTTCTCTCGATGAATCGAAAGCTGATAATATTTCAAGGTCTCACTTTTCATTTAATACAAAGGGGGGGCGTTGTGAAAATTGTGAAGGAGCAGGCAGAATACAGATCGGGATGCATTTTCTTGGTAAAGTTGATGTTTTGTGTCCTGTTTGTAATGGTAAACGGTTTCGAAAAGAAATTTTGAAATATAAATACAAGGGCAAGAATATTTCAGAAGTTTACGACTTGTCTGTTGAGGAAGCATTGGGATTTTTCAATTCTGAAAAGAAGATCTCAGGTTTTCTTCAGATTCTTTACGATCTGGGACTTGGATATATTTGCCTGGGTCAAAGTTCCACTACATTAAGCGGTGGTGAAGCTCAAAGAGTTAAGCTTGCTGCTGAGCTTGCCAAAGCAAAGCTTTCCGGCAATCTGTATATAATGCAATTTCCTTCTTCTGGTTTACATCCTTCTGATATTAGCAGGCTTATTGATGCATTGAATAAATTAGCTGAAAGTAATATGATGATTTTGATTGAGAATAATCATCAAATTATTGCAGCGGCATCAAATATTATAGAATTTTCAAAACCAGGTAATAATTCAATTGACATATCATATCAGGGAATTCCGGAATTATATTCTATTCCTGAATATGATAATGAGCAAAAAGCAAAGACCGAGAATTTTACCAAAATAGACGAGGTGCTTTTCAAAGGCGTAAAAACCAATAATTTAAAGGGTGTTGATTTTAGTTTTCCCAATGAAGGAATTACTGTAATACTGGGTCCTAGTGGAAGTGGTAAGTCTAGCCTTGCCTTTGAAACGGTTTTTTCTGAGTCGCAATCAAGGTTCAATGAAGGGTTTTCCGTATTTGTAAAAAACAAGATACCCAAAGCTGGAAGTGCAGATTTTTCATTTTGTAGAGGCATAACTCCCTCTGTTTCTGTTTCACAGGAATTGATGAAGGCCGGCAAACGATCCGATTTATCCACATTAACAGGAATAAACGAATTATTGAGGCTATTGTACAGCCGAGTGGGTGAATATAGGTGTCCTGACTGTGGAAATGTGCTGGATACAAAGATTTGTAAATGTGGTTACGAGAGAAATTTTGAAATCAACATGTCAATGTTTTCATTTAACCATGAATTGGGAGCATGTAAGCATTGTGATGGGTTGGGTGAGGTGATTTTGTGTGATCCGGATAAGCTGGTAACAAATCCTGAATTATCCTTGTTGGATGGTGCCCTGAAAGGTACAAAAACGGGGTTGTTTTATGGCGATGTCTATGGTCAGTATGTTGCAACACTAAAGGAGTTTGGAAAGAGTCATAACATTAATTATTCTGTACCATATTGTCAATTGTCTGAAGAAGCCAAAAATTTGGCGATGAATGGTTCTGAGGATGTATTGTCTGTACAATGGAAGTACAAACGTGGCAACCGCGAAGGAGTACATTCCATGGAAACCAATTGGAAAGGATTTCTACATTTTGTAAATGAGGAATATCAGCGAAAACATGGCGATAAACGAGGTCAGGCAATGATGAATGTTATGTCGGTTAGAGTTTGTCCTTCTTGTAATGGGGCGAGGTTAAATTCAAGCGCTCTTTCTTTTTTTATAAAGGATAAAAATATTGCAGATATTCATAGAATGACGATCACTGAAGCTGTCCAATGGGTAAAAAATATGCTTGAAGGTAATTCCGGTTTGAATCGTAAGGTGTTTAAAGAAATTAGTACACCTTTATTGATGAAGCTGAAAAACCTGCAGCAATTGGGGCTTGCCTATCTTCAGTTATCGCGCAGGGCAGATACACTATCTGGAGGTGAAGCTCAGCGTGTAAAACTTTCTTCTTTGTTGGGAAGCGAATTTACGGGGGTAACTTATGTATTGGATTAACCCACAAGAGGATTACATCCTGCAGATAATGAAAAGCTTTACGAAATAATTAGGAAGCTGGCATCTTTTGGGAATGCTGTTCTTGTGGTTGAGCATGATGAGTCTATTGTTCAGTATGCCGATAAGCTAATTGCATTAGGACCCGGAGCTGGTAAATTCGGAGGTGAAATCGTTTATTCAGGTAAGCCCGAAATGTATAAGGCAAATGGTGATGATAAAAGTTCTTACATCCCGCCTGATATTAATCACAATACACCCGAATACGTGGATATCCGGCACGTAAATATTTATAATATTGTTGAGCAGAACTTCAGATTTCCAAAAAATGCAATTAAAGTTCCAATTGGTTTTTCGTAAATTGTTTTTGTCAGACCAGATATTGAATGGTTCTTTATATTAATCAAT
>PKSZ01000573.1 GCA_002869425.1 Marinilabiliales bacterium | reverse complement strand
GGGCTTGTATGTTGTTGAGCGTGCAGAATTAGATATTAACAATGTAGATATTAATTCAAAAGGATATTTGTTTTTAGTTGATTCAAAAGTTAATCTTGGAAATTTTTCAGAGGAATGGGGGAATCAAAAGAACTTATATGCTAAAAACTCAGTTGAAGTAAGAAATGGTGTTGAGCTTAGCATTAAAGATAAAAAGCCGGAAGTAAATCAAAGAGGCCTTAATCCTGCTATCACAATAACTACAGGATTTGATGAGCCTACCTGTAATGGAGGTTGTGATGGCTCTGCTTACGTTACAAACGTTTCAGGGGGAACATCACCATACAATGGAGCAGGTTCTTATAACTGGAGTCCAAACACTTCAGATTGTGGAGCTATAGCTGGTGATTTTACGTCAACCATTACGAATATAGGTGCTGGTAATTTTACAGTTTATATCGAGGATGCAGCAGGAGATTATAATTATGCTTCTGTGAATGTCACTGAACCTGCAGCTGTAACCTGGATTCCTATTCTAGATGAGCCAGATTGTAATGGAGGCACTGATGGATCAATATTTTTAATAATGACAGGAGGAACAGCTCCTTTTGATTACGAGTGGGATGATGCTTCTTCACAAACAGATAATCCTGCAATAGATCTCGGAGAGGGAACATATTCCGTTACAGTTACAGACTTTAATGGTTGTAGCGCAACAGATAGTCATACCTTAAACGCACCAACAGGCCTCGTGTTAACACTGGATGGTCAAAACGATATTAGCTGTACTGGAAATACTGATGGTGCAATTAGCATTTCCGTATCAGGTGGTACAGCAGGTTATACATACAATTGGACAACAGGAGATGGTTGTGGGGTAAGTGTTGGAGATCAGGATCAGTCTAATTTATGTGCCGGCACATATGATGTTACAATTACTGATAGTAGTCCAAGTGGTTGTACTGTTACAGGAAATTATACACTTACAGAACCTGCAACTTCAATTGGTATAGTTGTTGATTTGCAGGATGATATATCATGTAATGGTGGATCGGATGGTGAGATTCAGATTACAACCAATGGAGGAACACCTACATACACATATTCATGGACAGGCCCAGGAGGTTTTACATCTACTGATGAAGATATTTCAGGTCTTCAAGCTGGGACATATGATCTTACAATTACAGATGATGGTCCGGGTGCGGGTTGTACAGAGACAACAAGTATTACCTTAACGGAACCTGCTCCAATTGTTATTACGGAAACAATAACTGATGTGGATTGTAATGGTGCAAGTACAGGAGAAATTGCCATTTCAATATCTGGTGGAACATCTCCATATTCATACATATGGAGTGGACCTGGTAGTTTTTCTTCTACAGATGAAGATATTACAGGATTAGTGGCTGGCACATATGATATCACTGTTACTGATTCTGAGGTTATAGGTTGTACTGCTACTGGTAGTTACCTTATAAGTGAGCCAACTGCAGTTACGGTCACTGATGTGATCACTGGAACTTCATGTAATGGTGGAGATGACGGAGCAATTGATTTAACCGTCTCAGGAGGAACACCTGGATATACATACACCTGGTCAAGTTAAACTACCTGTGCAGTAGTGGCTGGCAATCAGGATCAGAATAATCTTTGTGCCGGCGATTATGATGTAACTGTTGAAGATTCTCATTCTTGTCAGGTTCTTAGTACTTATTCTGTATCACAGCCTCCACCGATAAATGTAACACAGGATGCATTGGATGATGTAACTTGTAATTCAGGGAATGATGGTTCTATAAGTATCAGTGTTAGTGGTGGAACGGCACCGTATTCATACAATTGGGCAACAGTTGGTGGATGTGGAGTTACTGCTGGAGATCAAGACCAAACAAATCTTTGCGCTGGTGATTATTTTGTTACAGTTACAGATAATAGTGTTGCAGGTTGTACAACAACTCAAAGCTATACTGTTTCAGAACCCAATGCAATAACAATTAATGATGTGGTTACAGATATTAGTTGTTATGGTTTGAACGACGGTGAGATCGATATCACAGCCGGCGGTGGAACACCTGGATATACATATAACTGGTCAAGCAGCACCACATGTAGCGCTGTAGCAGCACAAGAAGATCAGGCAGGTTTGTGTGCTGGCGATTATGATGTAACTGTTTCTGATACACATGGTTGTACTTCTAGTAAGACCATTAATGTTACACAGCCAACAGAGATCGTAATTACAAATGATTTACTTCAGGATGTGTCTTGTAACGCTGGTAGTGATGGAGTATTGAATATTTCGGTAAGTGGAGGAACTGGTCCATATGTTTATAATTGGACAACGGTAGGAGGATGTGGTGTCGTTGCTTTAAATGAGGATCAATCTAACTTATGTGCCGGTGATTATGATGTAACAGTAACAGATAATAGTGGTAATGCTTGTACTTCAACGGCAACATACACAATTACAGAACCAACAGTGTTAACGCTAACAAACCTATCCAGCAATATTAGTTGTGAAGGTTTAAACGATGGAGAGATTGATATTACAGCCGGAGGCGGCACACCTGGTTATACTTATAACTGGTCAAGTAGCACTACATGTTCAGTAGTAGCAGCACAAGAAGATCAAACAGGTTTGTGTGCCGGAGATTATGATGTAACTGTTTCTGATAATAAGGGTTGTACAATTACTGATACATATACTCTGACAGAACCAACAGCCTTAACT
>PKSZ01000233.1 GCA_002869425.1 Marinilabiliales bacterium | reverse complement strand
CTACCAGGTAGCCAAACATTTTATCGTAAGGAAAAAACTTGGCAATCGTACTCGTTGAAGCATGAGCCCTGTGAGCCGTTCCAAATGCATTCATAACATAAGCATCGCCCAGTTGTGATAATTTACCGGCAAATTCTTCATCTCCATCCAGCTCTTCCTTATGAAATCTGAGGTTTTCAAGAACCAATATTTCACCCGGCTTCATTTCATTTGAAAATTTTTCTGCCTCATCCCCAATACAGTCGGGAGCAAATTGTACTTTCTGACCAAACAACTCTTCCAATCGAGGCAATATATTATTAACAGACATACTTTCTACAAATTTCCCTTTAGGCCTGCCAAGATGTGTCATAACAACTACAGAGGCACCTTCCGATAGAATTTTGCGGATGGTTGGAACAGCAGTAACGATACGCGTATCGTCTGTAATATTGAGGTCTTTATCCATCGGCACATTAAAATCCACCCGGATCAGCACCCTTTTTCCTTTAAAGTTATAATTGTCAACAGTATACATATTGCCTATATTGAATTTAGGAACAAAGATATACATATTGAGATTTTTATTGAAAAAAGGTAGCAAAAATGAATTGTAACGAAATACACCATGTAAAATATTAACTAGGCAAAATGAGAAGCTTTTCGTAACTTTGGGTGAATTAATTTTGAAAAAATGTTGTTCAAAGAAATAGTTGGACAAGACCGTATTAAAAAGCAACTACGTGAAACTGTTACTGAAAACAGGATCAGCCACGCACAGTTGTTTTTAGGCAAATCCGGAACAAGTACTTTGCCTATGGCTATAGCCTATGCCCAATATATTTCTTGTGAAAACCGAAGCGATACTGATTCTTGTGGCACCTGCCCTTCGTGTATAAAATTTAACAAACTGGTACATCCTGATCTTCATTTTGTTTTTCCAATATTCAGTGATAAAAAAAGATTTAAAACCAATATCAGTGATAATTTCATACACGAATGGAGAGACCAGGTACTTAAGGATCCAAACTTTACCCTTAACAACTGGCTGGAGGTCATTGCGTCCGAGAATAAACAAGGGATGATTTATGTAGATGAAAGTGCTGCAATTATTCGGAAGCTAAATCTTAAAACCTACGAATCAGACTATAAGATTATGATTATCTGGTTACCGGAAAGGTTAAAGGAAGGCGCAACCAAGCTTCTCAAGATTATTGAAGAGCCGCCGGAGAAAACCTTGTTCATAATGGTTTCTGAAAATACGGAAAGAATTCTGCCAACCATTTTGTCAAGAGTTCAAGTATTAAAATTCTCAAGAATTGAAAAGGAAGCGTTAACACAATATTTAATTGACAATTTTAATCTGGATAAAGATAAAGCGGCTGGAATTGTACGCCTTAGCGAAGGAAATATAATCAAAGCGAAAAGCTTAATTGAAGAACAGGAAAACAACCAGCAGAATTTTCATAAATTCCAGCTTCTGATGCGAACCAGTTACACCAAAAATCTAGTTGGTATGCACAAGTGGGCTGAAGACATGGCAAAAGAAGGCAGAGAAAAACAAAAGAGTTTTCTTGTCTACGCCATGAGGATGACAAGAGAATGTTTTATGCTTAATTATAATGAGGATATAACGTTTCTGGCAGATTATGAACTTTCAAATAAATTTATTTCACAATTTCCAAAGTATATAACTGCTACCGTAGCTGAAAAAATATACAATGAACTGAACAAAACATATATTCATATACAAAGAAATTCATACGGCAGACTTACCTTGTTTGATACTGTACTTAAGCTTATGCAAATATTTAATCAATCAGGAAATAAAAAAACTGCGTAATTTTGTTAACAAATAATTACGATAAAAACAATGGATTGTAGCGCAAGATGCCTGAGCATAGAAGAAAATGAAAATGTAATCAGATGTATTAGTACTGGTTGCAATAAACTTGATGTTTTCGACTGGCTTGAAGATATATCATTTACCCCCTCGGATTTTGAACTTGTAGAAGTCCGATTTAAAAATACAAGAAAAACGATATTTAAAAATGTTAACCTGCTTCCTATGAAAGTAGGAGATATTGTAGCTGTTGAAGCATCTCCTGGTCATGATATTGGCATTGTATCGCTTGCAGGCCCTCTTGTATTAAAGCAGGCAAAAAAATTAAATATCAATCCGGAGAAAACGGAACTCAAAAAAATATACAGAAAAGCCAAGGACACAGATGTAGAAAAGTGGAAAGAAGCAATGGCACTTGAGCATGAGACTATGATCATAGCTCGGAAGATTGCTGATGATCTTAAGCTTTCTATGAAAATTGGAGATGTTGAATACCAGGGTGATAGAACCAAGGCCATTTTCTACTATATTGCTGATGAACGAGTAGATTTTCGTGAGTTGATAAAAAAACTTGCTGAACAATTCAAAGTACGTGTAGAGATGCGCCAGATTGGAGCAAGACAGGAAGCGGGAAGAATTGGAGGTATAGGTTCTTGCGGAAGAGAAATATGTTGCAGTACGTGGATTACAAATTTTGTTTCCGTTACAACAAATTCGGCACGTCATCAGGAAATTGCACTTAATCCGCAAAAACTTGCCGGACAATGCGGAAAACTAAAATGTTGTCTCAACTACGAACTCGATTGCTATCTTGATGCACAGGAAGGCTTACCCAATAAGAACATCCCTCTGGAGATTATTGAAGGCATTGCATATCACCAAAAAACAGACAT
>PKSZ01000669.1 GCA_002869425.1 Marinilabiliales bacterium | reverse complement strand
GATAGAGAATGAATCAAGCTAAAACAAGCCCAAAAATACTTGTTTTTTCAACTGAGAAGATTTCAGATCCCGCTATTGATTTAGCGGGATTGTTGAAAAAACATTATCCGCCTACAGTTTATACTATCAATGTACCCTGCTCAAGTGCTGTTAAGCCAAAATGGATTTTACGTGCATTTGAAAAAGGTTTCGATGGTGTATTTATTGCAGGTGATGGTACTGACTGTGCATTTAGTGAAACTTGTACAGAAAATACCGGTAAGATAGTGGCTCAAACACATGAATTAATGAAGGAAAAGGGTCTGGAACCAGCCCGCTTAAGGATGGCAGCTATCTGTTCCGTTTGTGCAGATCCTTTTGTTAAGCATATGAAAAGTTTTCTTGAAGCACTATCAGCTTAGATTAATTATAATCAAATAAAACGATGACAGAAAAAAAAGAATTTGATGTTCTTGTAATCGGAGGTGGAATTGCTGGTGAAGAATCAGCTTTAAACCTGGCAAATCAAGGGTATAAAGTAATTCTTGTTGAAAAAGATCTATCACTTGGTGGTAAGATGATTCACCTGAGTAAAGTATTTCCAACCCTTGACTGTGCAGCTTGCATTACAACACCAAAAGTATCCGAAACATCAAGGCATCCCAATATTTCTATATATACATATAGTGAGGTAAAAGATATAAATAAGAAAGCAGAACATTCATTCAGTGCAACTTTGGTTGAGAAGCCACGTTTTGTTACAGACGCTTGCACTGGCTGTCAGCTTTGTGAAGAAAAATGCCCTGTGGTTGTTGATGATCAATATCAATATGATTTGGTTGGCAGGAAAGCTATTTATGTTCCGTTTAGCATTGCAAATCCAAGAATTGCTGCAATCGATATAGATAATTGTAGCTTATGTGGAGCATGCGAAAAAGTTTGTGCAGCCGGAGCAATTGATTTTTCAATGGAACAAAAAGAATCTGAGATTCATGTAAAATCTGTAATTATTGCTACAGGTTATAATTTGTTCGATCCTACATTGATACCTCGCTATGGCTTTGGACAATTCAAAAATGTGATTACATCTATGCAGATGGAACGTCAATTGGTGCCAACGCGTCCTTATAATAACGTGTTAAGACCAAAAGACGGTAAAGTACCTGATAATATAGCATATGTTTTATGTACAGGTTCCCGCGACGAATCTGTTGGAAATCCAATCTGCTCGCAAGTTTGTTGTATGTACTCTACAAAACAGGCTCAGCTTGTTATGGGGGCACTGCCAATGGCTGATGTAACACTTTATTATATAAACATAAGAGCTTTTGGTAAAGGCTTTGAAGAATTTTATCAGCAAGGAAAAGGTATGGGAGTGGAATTTGTGAAAGGCAAAGTTGGTAAAATTGAAGAGAAAAATAATGGTGATTTAATCCTCCGTTATGAAGATATAGAATCTGGTAAAGTAATGGAAGCTGAACACGATATGGTTGTTTTATCCGTAGGCTTACAAGCCAATGCAGATTATTCAGAGTTATTTGATAATGTGAAGATAGAGCAGGATCCATTTAACTATGTTAATCAGGTGGATATATTAACAAGTCCATCAGCTACAAGTATCCCAGGTGTTTTTGTTGCTGGAACAGCGTCAGGACCAATGGATATTCCAGATTCAATATTGTCAGCCGGATCTGCTTCTGCGCAAACAGCCGGTTACTTGAAAGGAGGTGCAAAATGAAAAGTAAAATAGGAGTATATATTTGTCAGTGCGGTTCTAATATCTCTGATTATGTGGATGTTGAAGCAGTAAAAGACATTGTTAAAGAATTTGAAGGTGTTGATTTTGCCAAAGTAACAATGTTTGCCTGTGCCGATTCAACTCAGAAAGAAATTGTTTCTGATATTGAAAGCCAGGGACTTGATGGTATTGTAATCGCTTCATGCTCACCAAAACTTCACTTGCTGACATTTAGAAATGCAGCGGAAAGAGCTGGATTGAATCCTTACAATTATGTTCAGGTAAATATTAGAGAACAATGTTCATGGCCTCATTCAGATAATCCAAAGAAGGCAACAGATAAAGCAGTTCAGCTTATAAAAGCCGGAATTGAAAGAGTTAAACGTTCCGAAGAATTAAGTCCGATTGGAATCGAGTCTTTAAACTCTGTTTTGGTGGTTGGTGCTGGTATTGCAGGTATGAGAGCTGCTATTGAGTTGGGTAATATGGGAACTAAGGTATACCTTATTGAAAAAGAGCATTTTATCGGAGGAAGAGTGCCGCAGTGGAACAAATTGTTTACTTCAGACGAGCCTAGCAACAAAGTAATAGAAAAGCTGTACGCACAAATTATAAATCACTCAAATATTGAGCTTTATACTGGTGCCGAAATGACATCAAAGAATGGTAGTGTTGGTAATTTTACAGTTGATATACAAGTGAAATCATCTGGAGTTAACAAAGAAACTGTTGATGCTTCCAGGTTCGATCAGCTTATAAATTCATGTAAAATTGAAGTTCCTGAGGAATTTAATTTTGGTTTAACTAAGCGTAAGGCAATTTATAAAAACCAAAAAGGACAATATCCTGAAGGTTTGGTAATTGATTTTGAAAATTGTACAAAATGTGGAGACTGCCAGAAGGGTGTAGATTTTGTAACACTTGAAGATAAAACAGAAACTCTGAATTTGAAAGTGGGAGCACTTCTTCTTGCTACTGGTTCTGATCCTTATACACCAG
>PKSZ01000131.1 GCA_002869425.1 Marinilabiliales bacterium | reverse complement strand
ATGGTCGTATTCATCCTGCAAGAATTGAAGAAATTGTAGAGAAAACTAGAAAGCAGATTGAAGAAGAGATTGTAGAGGTAGGAAAGAGAACGGCTATCGATCTGGGTATTCACGGGTTACATCCTGAGCTGGTGAGATTTGTAGGAAAAATGAAGTATCGTTCTTCTTATGGACAGAATCTTTTACAGCACTCACGTGAAACTGCAAACCTATGTGCTATTATGGCCGGAGAATTAGGATTGAATACCAAACTGGCGAAAAGAGCAGGTTTGTTGCATGATATTGGCAAAGTATCAGAGGATGAGCCAGAATTACCACATGCTATTTTGGGTATGAAACTGGCAGAGAAGTATAAAGAAAAGCAAGAGGTGTGCAATGCAATTGGTGCCCACCATGATGAAGAGGAAATGACCAACTTGATTTCGCCTATAGTACAGGTGTGTGATGCAATTTCAGGTGCAAGACCAGGTGCAAGAAGAGAAATTGTAGAGTCCTATATCAAGAGATTAAAAGACCTTGAAGCTCTGGCATTATCACATCCAGGAGTATTAAAAACATATGCCATTCAGGCTGGTAGAGAGCTAAGGGTGATTGTAGGTAGTGAAAAGGTAAATGATCAGGAAGCTGAAAATCTCTCTTTTGAAATCGCTCAGAAAATACAAGATGAGATGACATATCCTGGACAGGTTAAAATTACAGTCATCAGGGAAACAAGGGCTATAAACTACGCTAAATAATCATTGTGGAAAAAAGAATAATTGAAAATAGCAGGGTATTGGTAACCGGAGGTGCTGGTTTTATAGGTTCAAATCTGGTTGAAGATTTATTGAATCAGAATAATGAGGTAGTATGTTTGGATAATCTGGAGACGGGTAAATATGAAAATATCAGGCCTTTTGAAAATAACAAACAGTTTAATTTTATTGAAGGAGATATCAGAGATCTGGAAATCTGTAAAAAAGCAGTGGATTGCGTAGATTATGTATTGAATCAAGCAGCACTTGGTTCTGTTCCACGCTCAATAAAAGATCCCGTTCGTACAAATAGTAATAACGTTGATGGCTTTTTAAACATGATTCTTGCAGCGAAAGAAGCCAAAGTTAAGAGATTTGTATTTGCTTCCAGTTCATCTGTTTATGGAGATAATTACACTTTACCAAAGGAAGAGGATAAGATTGGAAAACCATTATCGCCGTATGCTGTATCAAAGTATACAAATGAGCTGTATGCTCATGTTTTTGGAGGTTTGTTTGAAATGGAAACAATAGGCTTGAGGTATTTTAATGTGTTTGGAAAGCGTCAGGATCCTTATGGAGCTTATGCTGCAGTAATACCAAAGTTTATCAAGGCAATGTTGGAGGGAGAATCACCGATAATAAATGGCGATGGTTCACAATCAAGAGATTTCACATATATAAAAAATGTGATACAGGTTAATCAGCTTGCGGCTGTTACTCAAAATCAAGAAGCATTAAACACTATTTATAATGTAGCAGTTGGAGAAGAATCTACATTGTTGGAGCTTTATAGAATACTGCAGGAATTGTTGTCTGCTTCAACACCGGAGGTGATGAATATAAATCCTGTACACGGACCAGAAAGAGAAGGGGATATTCCAAGGTCACTTGCGTCAATAGAGAAAGCCGCAACATTGTTAGGGTATAATCCTACGTACAATTTGCGACAAGGACTTGAAGAAACTATAGATTGGTATTGCTCTGAACTAAAATAGTTGGTAAACCATAATATATGATAAATACTCCATTCAGAGTATGCATTTCTCCAAAATTTAAGGAAGAGAAGAAGTATGTTTTTGATGTTCTCTTTCATCATTTCTATAAGATTGATAATTATCAATTGGAGATATCTGATAAGTACAAAGAGTATGAGATTCATTTTAATGAAACCCGTATTCTAGTAAAAGATATTTTCTTTAAACAAATTGAAGGCGATACATACCTTGATGAAAAATATCTGCCCAGAGACTTGTCGTATGTGCAATCAACTGAGGATCGATATAAAATACCCGTACTTTATGGCGAAAGCACTATAAATAAGTCAAATAGGCATGTTGAGTTTAGCTGTGATATTATAGGTACAATATTTTTCTTTCTTTCGAGATGGGAAGAATATATTTCATCTGATTTGGATAAGCATGGAAGGTTCAAGGGCGAGAATAGTTTTGCAGTAAAGAATAATATTTTTAGGGTTCCTGTTGTAGATATTTATGCCGATTTTTTATGGAGATTGTTTTCTGATTTTACTCCTACACTTAAAAAAGACAAAACATCAGTTTCTTTACATCCATCTCATGATATTGATTTCTTTGTAAAATGGCCTAATAAATTAAATTATTATAAAACCCAATTGGGTAACCTTATTAAGAGAAGTGACAAAGATTTGTTTTTAAAAGATAAGAAAGCATATTCTGTGTCTAACGATGATATTAGTAAAGATCCATTTTTTACTTATAAGTTATTTATGGATGATGCAGAATCCAGGAACAGGCAGGCTACCTTTTATTTCATGGTTGGAGGGAATACTAATTATGATAATAATTATGACATTAATGATGAAAACATTGCAGCATTATTATCTGAAATAAAGTTAAGAGGGCATAGAATAGGACTTCATCCGGGCTATAATGCTTCAACTACATCTAATCAGCTCAAAAAGGAAATTGAAATTTTTAAAAATGTTTGTGGAGTTGATCAGGTAATGATTCGTCAGCACTTTTTGAAAATAAATCTTATCGAGACAATAAATATATGGGAAGATGCAGGTGTGCAATATGATAGCAGCTTTTATTACAATAACCATCCGGGATTTCGCGCAGGATGTTCAGTTGCTTTTCCATTATTTAATGTGACCAAACACAAAAAAACCAATATTCTTGAAGATTCGGTGAGTTTCATGGATACAGATTTACTTGGGGAGTCTTCCAGAATTATTAAAGAAGTAAAAGAGGTCTACGAAGCCACTAAATACGTGGGGACAAATTTCAAATTTCTTTGGCACAATTCAAGCTTTTATGGCAGGGAGTGGAAGCCTTTTCATTCTGTTTATTCCTGGATGATTAATGATTTTGATGATGATTATTTAGGCAATCATAATTTTCTTTCTGGAAAATAATTGAAGTTTTTCGCAGTTTATTTATTAGTTTCGGAGATATAATCCTTGATGCAGCTGATGATAGCACGCTTATTAAAAAATACTTTGTTTTCAAGCAGTTTAACTTTAATTACAGGAACTGTTTTAGCACAGCTTGTACCGGTGTTTTTACAGGTATACCTGAGAAGGGTTTTTGGAGAAGAAGTTTTTGCTGCTTACGCTTTATATATCAGTCTTGTTGGGGTAATTGTCATAATGTCTACATTAAGATATGAAATGGCAATAGTTTTACCCAGAAAAGATCATGATGCAGCCAATATTTTTGTGCTTTCAATTTTGCTTAGTGCATTAATCAATTTAATATTTTTCACGATAATTATTGTAATGAAGGAGGAGGTTGCTGTTTTAATCGATTTTCCTCAGGAATATTCTATTTGGTTATACTTTGTACCTCTTTCAGCATTTCTTGCAAGTTCATATCGTACAATAAATTTTTGGCTTATACGGAAAAAGGCTTTTAAAGCATCTTCTTTAAATAAAGTTTTTCGTAGATCTGGTGAGGGTATGGTTCAAGGAATTGGTGCAGGGCTAAAGTTTCCAAAAGCGTTGGTGTTTGGTGATATTTCAGGGAATATCCTGAATATATTAATAGGTGGTTACCAGATGCTTAAAAAGCAATTTACTTTTCAATATATTAAGGTCTCCAGAATAAAAATTAATGCCAAAAGGTATTCAGAGTTTCCGGGATTTAATCTATTTCCTGCTTTATTAAATACTGTTAGCTTATTATTGCCTGTCTTTTTTGTTAGTCGTTTCTTTTCAGATGCCAATGTCGCTAACTTTGATTTAACACGTCAGGTTTTGTTGATTCCTAGTGCGTTTATTTCTATTTCTATATCACAAGTATTGTTGCAACAACTATCTGCAAAAAGAAATTCGGGTAAAAGTATTTTGGGTGATTTAAGAAATGTATTTATAGCCTTATCAACTCTTGCCATACTTGAGGTAATCATTCTTTTCTTTTTTGGTCCTGATTTGTTTTCATTAATTTTTGGTGAAAAATGGAATGATGCTGGAGTTTATGCACAAATTTTGGTATTTGGCTTTGCTTTAAAATTTATGGTTTCGCCTTTGAGCTCTGTTTTTATTGCATTGGAAAAGTTAAAATTAAATGCAGTCTGGCAGTTGTTATATTTTTCAATGATATTTAGTCTATGGTTTTTCAGATCATGGGAAGCACAAGAATTCTTAAGAATGTATATGTATGTTGATCTGATAGCCTATGGTGTTTATTTGTTGATGATAGTTTATTTAACAATCAATTACGAAAAGAAAACCATCCAAAATGGTAAAATCTGACTTTAGAAATTTGTTCAGGATATCTTTGCCTTCTGCAGCTAATTTTATTATGCTGAGCTTTTTTTTCGTGCTACTGGAATATTTGTACTACGTTTTTGTATACAAATTATATGGGTACGGAGGATTCGACTTTTCTATGGATGTAATATTGTATCTGGAAACAAAAGCTTTGTTTTTACTTTCATTCCTTGCCTTGCAATTAAAGAAAGGCAATGCCTTCATATATTCTGTTTTTTATCTATTGCAAATATTTTTATTAATACCCAATGCCATTTTGTTTGAGTTTATGCATTCAGACAGAATTATTCTCTATAGTATTTTTTTACTTGTTATTTCAATTCCGCTTCTATCCATTAGAAATTTTAGCATTAAAGCTATCTCATTTAAAGAAAATTACAAGTTGTTAATTTTATTGGGTTTTGTGTTGTTATTACTGGTGCCTATTATTATAGATTACGGTTTTGATATTTCTTCAAAGGCCTTTAGTTTTAGCTTGGTCTACGATATACGAGCTGAAAGTGCAGCGAAGTCAAGTAAAATTAGTTTGTATGCCTATAGTTGGTTAGGAAAGGTTGTTTTGCCTTTGATTATTGCCACGGGTTTGATTCGGAAAAAATATTTGATGGCTATCGCAGCACTTATAGTAATGATATATTTATTTTTAATTGCGGGACACAAATCTGTTTTGTTCAGTGTTTTTGTGGTGGTTTTGTTTGTATTTGTAAAAGATCATTACAGG
>PKSZ01000462.1 GCA_002869425.1 Marinilabiliales bacterium | reverse complement strand
TCCCAAATCAGCTAAAATTCGATCTACTTTCTCAATATTATAATATCTCAGGAAATTTGTAAAGAACCTAAAATTTGAATGCACAAAATGAAACCTCTTATCGTTGATTACATTCTGTAAAGCATCTGCATCCTGATCAAAACCAAACAACATTCCTTGCTTGAGATGTTTTAAAATTTCCCCGGAATGTCCACCACCACCAAAGGTTAAATCAAGATACACTCCATCAGGTTGAATATCCAGCCCGCCAACACTTTCATTTAGCAATACGGGCACATGATATGACATCAATCCTCCTCGTTTAATGTTCCACCAAGAATTCTTTCCGCCAACAGAGCAATATCATCCTCATTTGTTTCTGCTGCAGCATAAACAGATTTGCTCCAGACTTTTATCTTGTCATCCTGCCCTGCCATAACAACTTCCTTCAAAATATCCACATTGCCCAGTAACCTTTTTGGTAATAGTAATCTCCCACTCGAATCAAGCACTAACTCAGCCGTTCCTCGATAAAATGCATCCAAAAATTTATTATGATCCCTGTTGTAAGGATTTATTTTCTTTCTCAACAACTCAACTTGCCTCAGCCATTCATCCATCGGATACAGAATGAGACATTTTTCGAAAAGATCACGCTTAATAACAAAGCGATCCTTAGCCTCAGGACTCATTTGCTTCTTAAAAGCCGAGGGAAAAACAACCCGACCTTTTGCATCAAGCTTACATGGATAATCGCCTATAAACGTAGTCATTAGTGATTCGTTGTAATTAATGTGCTAATATAGCACTAAATCTCCCATTTTAAACCACAACACCCCACTTTTATACACTTTTGTTGAAAACTTTTAAAGCTTGTTGAAAAGCAGAATTATCGATTTTAATGTCCAACTAAGGCTTGTCATTAAAATAAAACTAGATTACATGAATCAATACATTGACAAATCTTTTTATAATTTTGCAGGTAAGCATATGAATACTCCAACGAACAATACAGAGCCCTTGCAGATTGATATTGACCAAATCATTAAATCCAAAAATCCCGGTCTCTACAAAATGCTTCCGGGTTTTATCATTCGATACATCAAAAAAATTCTGCATCAGGATGACAACAATTACTACCTGAGAAAGTATAGAGATAAAAAAGGGAAAGACTTCAGCGAAGCAATACTTAACGACTGGAACATTAAAACAAAAGCAGAGGGAGAGGAAAATATTCCAGATGAAGGCCGGTTTGTATTTGCAGCCAACCACCCATTGGGAGGTATTGAAAGTCTGGCATTTATGAAGGTAGTTCAGGAACACTATCCAAACATTAAATTCCCTGTAAACGACATTCTTCTTAACTTAGAACCTTTTGATGAAATATTCCTTCCTATCAATAAACATGGAAGTCAATCGAAATTAGCTGCTCAAAAAATTGATGAAGCATACGCTTCAGGTGCACAAATCTGCTTTTTCCCTGCCGGACTGGTTTCAAGAAAAATAAAAGGTAAAGTAATTGATCTTGAATGGAAAAAAAGTTTCATTAGCAAAGCCATTCAGCATAAAAGAGATATAATTCCTGTTCACATTAGTGGTCGCAATTCTAACTTTTTCTACCGTCTTGGGAATTTCAGAAAATTTATTGGAATTAAAGCCAATATAGAAATGTTTTATCTGGCAAATGAATTATACAAGCACAAAAACACAACACTTACTATTCGCTTTGGCAAACCCATATCACATACCATGCTCACAAAAGAGAAAAACCACAAAGAATGGGCACAATATGTAAAAAACAAATGTTATGATCTAGCAGATTAACATAATTAACTAAATTGTTTTAGGTAATTATTAATTGATCTACTAACTTTACACAATAATTTTTCTGCATATGAAAGATATTGCTGCACCGATGGACTTAAGGCTAATTCAAGCCGAGCTTACAAAAGAAAAGTTACTCAGACATACAAACAACGGAGGAAATGAGATTTATGTAATTACTCATCATGATTCTCCTGTTATAATGAAAGAAATCGGCAGATTAAGAGAATTAACTTTCCGATCTGCAGGTGGAGGAACCGGGAAAGACCTGGATATTGACAATTACGACACTTGTGAAAATCCCTACAAACAGCTAATTGTATGGAACCCTGAAGATAAAGAGATCATTGGTGGATACAGATTCTATGAATGTCGGAATACCCGCATTGATGATAAGGAAAATATAAAACTTGCGACAGCAAAGCTCTTCAAGTTTTCAGAAAAATTTATCAAAGATTACCTTCCATACATGATAGAGCTTGGGAGGTCGTTTGTTGTTCCAAGCTATCAGGCTAGAATGTCAGACAAACAATCTGTTAAAAAAGGTCTTTTCGCATTGGATAACCTATGGGATGGACTTGGAAGCCTGGTAGTAAATAATCCTGATGTTAAGTACTTTTTTGGCAAGGTAACGATGTACCCTCATTATATTCAAAAAGCAAGAGATTACGTAATTTACTTCCTGAAAAAACATTTTGGAGACACTGAGGGTTTGCTTACTCCAATTATTCCTGTAAACATAGCTACTTCAGCTGAAGAATTAAAAAAAGTATTCGTGAAAGACAATTATCTCGAAGACTATAAAATTCTCTTTCAAAAGGTTAGGGAGATTGGTGAAAACATTCCACCACTTATCAATTCGTACATGAATCTCTCCCCTACAATGAAAGTATTTGGGACAGCTATAAATGAAGGATTTGGGAAAGTT
>PKSZ01000491.1 GCA_002869425.1 Marinilabiliales bacterium | reverse complement strand
TCTTAATCAGTAATGGTTTCTGATACTTCAGATGTGCAACCATTCTGATCTGATACAACCACACTATAAGTACCTGCTCCAACTCCTGCAATGGAAGCTGTATTGGCACCAATTGCCCAGGCATAATTATATGTAGGGATACCTCCGGTAGCTGATGCTGTTAGTCCTCCATCGGTATTTCCCGGACAAGAAGCATTGCTGTCAACAACAATACTGGCAATTAATGCATCGGGTTCCGTAATGAAAGCCGAGACTTCACTTATACAGCCATTTGCATCTGTTAAAGTAACAGAATAACTTCCTGCTCCTAAACCAGTAACAGTGGGGGTTGTTGCCCCATTATTCCAGGAATAGAATGGATAAATGCCTCCTGTTGTTCCTCCTGTATAGGAAGCTGTAATTTGTCCGTCTGATAGTCCGTTACATGAAACTTCATTATCAATAAGAGCACTTGCAACAAATTGTGCGGGTTCATTAATAATACCTGAAGTTGATGCTGTACAACCTACTGCATCTGTCACCGTAACAGAATATGCACCTGGTAACAGTGATGAAATAGTATTTGAAGTAGAGCTAGTATTTGATGTAGAAGAACCATTTGACCATGCATAATTAAAGTTTGCTGATCCTCCTGTAATGCTTGCAGTTAAAGCACCGTCTGATTCTCCAAAGCAAGAAATATCCTGCACTGTTATACTTGGAACGGGAGGATTCGCTGATTTCATATAAATTCTAAACCAGTGATCATAAGCATATCCGTAAGAAGTACTCCAGCAAATACCGCCTGCATAAGTACTATTGGTTGCGATTATTCCAAATCCAATTGATGACTGATACCTGTAAGTATATAATTGGCCGGCAGTAAGAATTGGAGCTGTGGCTTCATTAAGATCAAATGTTCTTTGAGCTGTGGATAAACCGCCTGGATAGGAATACAGTTGCTGATATAGCAATGTTCCTGTTGTTCCTTCTCCCTCGTAGATAGACACCGTGATATCAATGGAACCTGAAGAGCCATTTTTGTAGTAGCCAATCTCTGTAAGTTTACCGGTAGTATTGGGCGTGAAGGATTGCCACTGGTCTGTGGGTGACATACCGGTATAAATACTTTCATTGCTTATGTCCATGTATTCAGGGCATTGTGCTTTTGCAAACGATCCTGAACACAATACTATGAGCAATAGTAGAATAGAAATAGTAAATTTTCTCATAAATAATAAGTTAAGATTATAATAAATATTTTGTTGATGGTTGATGTGTGAATGTTATTTTATATGTAGTTGATCGATTAGATAATTTTTAAAACAAAAGGCATATATTTAAAAAGCAGCCGCTAAAGTATGACATATTATTCGAAGTATCGATATGGAAAGCAGGGTATTGTTTTAACTAAATATTAAATTATGATGAATGAGAATTTAATATGCATTGTATTAGGGTATTATGACGTTTTTTACTGCTGGTTTTTTATTTGAATTTTGATTTATTTTGATGAATGATGAAATATGATTGATAAGATTAAGTGTTTTATTAGACAAAGGCTTAGATTGTTGTATTAGATATATGTTTTTTGTGTTTGTATTTGTTGTTTAGTAAAAACATCTAAAAATGAATATCTTTTAAAAAAACCTCATTGATAAAATTAATACAATAAGTGTTTACCATAGTATTTATGGGTTAGGCAATGTTTGGAATATCTTAATAAAACTTAATATTTTCAATTACCATCGTATTTTTTTTATTTTTGATAAACCTTTTAGCAATTTATGGCAAATAATTCTCGTGCAAGATATTTTGTAATTACAATATCATTGGTGGCATTTCTTCTGATTATCTTTTTTCTTTTGATTAAGAAATCGGATAAAGAAAAGCTTATTGCAGTATGGAAGGATAAAGGAGCCTCAGAATCATTTGATATTCAATATCCTTATCCCAATACAATGTTTCCACCCGATATAGCTGCTCCCACATTCATGTGGGTAGATACAACTGAAAGTGTAAACAGTTGGTTTGTGTTGTTTAAGATAAAAGGGGAAGGGTATATTTCTTCATCATATACTTCAGTAGCTGAATGGAGGCCTGCAAGAGAAATATGGGAACAAGTTAAATTACAAAGTAAGGGGGCTGAGGCGGAGTTTCACGTATTGGGTTATAATCTTTTAGAACCAGATAAACTTATTTCCAGTGGAACGGTTTCATTTACAATCTCGAAAGATTCTGTTTCTGCACCAATATTCTATAGAGATGTGATTTTACCCGTATTAAATGCCCGTAACAACCTGGATTCTATTAAATGGAGAATTTGTGATATTTCTTCCTATGAAATGGCGCATGTGGCATTAGAAAATCTTCCAGTATGTGGTAATTGCCACTCTTTTAGCATGGATGGTAGTACTTTTGGAATGGATGTAGATGCTTCTATGGATAAAGGGGCGTATACCATTCTGGATAACGATGAGGAGGTTGTTATTACGAACGATAAAATTGTTACTTGGACTTCCATTTCAAAAGACCCTTGTCTTGGTTTGCTGTCGAAGGTTTCACCGAATGGTAGATATGCCATCACAACCATAGATGATAATTCTGTTTTGGTTAACCATGATGATCCCATGTATAGTCAGTTTTTCTTCCCAATTAGAGGTGAAGTAGCAGTGTATGACAGAGTTTTGGATACTATGTATCGTTTGCCAGGCGCATCAGATCCAGAATGGTGTCAGAGCAATCCAAACTGGAGTCCTG
>PKSZ01000042.1 GCA_002869425.1 Marinilabiliales bacterium | reverse complement strand
TTCTTCATCCCAACAGTCAAGGCATGGCTCAATTACAGTTGGAAAAATATTTTCAAGCTCTTTGGATGCAAATAAACTATTGACAGCTAAATCACCAATGGTCCAGCTAACTTCATAATCATCTATTAGCTTCATTACAGCTATTGTTGTATCATCATAATAATCACTTGTCAAATAAAAATAGTAACTACTGATATCTTTGTCTGTTTCTCCTTCAGATAGCGTAACTCCATGTATTTCAAACCCAACCGATTCCTGCCCCATAAAAAAGCTTAACAGATATTTTCCATCTGTTTGAACAAAGTCGATGCTTGGGATTCCTGCATCACAATAATCATAAATAACATGTTCATCTTCCATAGGTGTGATTTCTATGTAGGAAGCAGATATATTATCCAGTAACTCAAAATTACCTTCATTGAATTTGGGAATTTTAGGTTTTACTTGTTCTTGACTAGCTTCTGATATTTGATTTGTATCTGTAGATATTGCCTGTTTATTTGCTTGAGATTTGTCTGTTGTTCCTGTTTTTGATGTTTTATGCTGAGAACATGCCAGTAGACAAATTGCAAAGAATACAAGAATTAATTTTTGAATCATCTGTGTAGGGTTTATTTTCTGCTAAGATATAAAATGATGCTAAGAGCTGAAAGTTAAATTGTTACAAATTGATGAACATTATTGAAAATCATTTCAATTCTTCTTTCATTTTGATTACTTTTGCATCTCGAAAAAAATTACAGGATTATGTTTGAAAGTTTAAGTGATAAGCTGGAAAAGTCGTTTCGATTACTGAAAGGACAAGGCAGAATAACAGAAATTAATGTTGCCGAAACACTTAAAGAAGTTCGCAGAGCGCTATTGAATGCTGATGTAAACTATAAAATAGCCAAAACTTTTACCGATACAGTAAAGGATAAAGCTTTGGGGCAGGATGTATTGAAGTCTGTTAAGCCAGGTCAGATGCTAGTGAAAATTGTTCACGATGAGTTGGCTCAGTTGATGGGAGGTGAGGCTGTAGATGTGAATATTAAGCCAAATCCATCAGTTGTCTTAATGGCAGGTCTTCAGGGTAGTGGTAAAACAACTTTTTCAGGAAAACTGGCTAATCTGTTAAAGAATAAAAGAGGAAAGAAACCTTTGCTGGTTGCTTGTGACGTGTATCGTCCTGCTGCGATTGATCAGTTGAAAGTGTTGGGAGAGCAGATTGATGTTGAAGTATATTCCGAGGAAGGAAATATGGATCCTGTGAAGATATCGAAGAATGCTATTTCACATGCAAAGCAGAATGGTTTCAATCTTGTAATTATTGATACTGCAGGTCGTTTAGCCATTGATGAACAAATGATGAACGAAATTGCTTCGATTAAATCAGCGATCAATCCCCATGAGATTTTGTTTGTGGTGGACTCTATGACAGGTCAGGATGCAGTGAATACTGCCAAGGAGTTTAATGAAAGACTTGATTTTGATGGTGTTGTATTAACTAAGCTTGATGGTGATACTCGTGGTGGTGCAGCTCTTTCTATTCGTGAAGTGGTAAACAAACCTATTAAGTTTGTAGGTACGGGAGAGAAAATGGAAGCACTTGATGTATTCCATCCTGATCGTATGGCAGATAGAATTCTGGGAATGGGTGATATTGTTTCACTTGTTGAAAAAGCTCAGGAGCAGTTCGATGCGGATGAAGCAAGAAAACTTCAAAAGAAAATAGCCAAAAATCAGTTTAATTTTAATGATTTTCTATCCCAGATAAAGCAGATTAAGAAGATGGGTAATCTCAAAGATCTGGCTTCAATGATTCCTGGCGTGGGTAAAGCAATGAAAAATATGGATATAGACGATGATGCTTTCAAAGGTATTGAAGCCATTATCTATTCAATGACTCCGGAGGAACGTGAGAATCCTAAACTGATGAATGGTAGTCGCAGAAAAAGGATTGCTGATGGTAGTGGTTCTGATATTCAGGAGGTTAATCGTTTAATAAAGCAATTCGATGAAACTCGAAAGCTAATGAAGATGATGACTGGGGCTAAAGGAAAAAATTTGGCAAGAATGATGGGCAATATGCCAATGGGAAAATAAATGCTTAATAATAAACAGGTATGCAGTTAATTGACGGTAAGAAAATATCACAAGAGATAAAGGAAGAGATAGCCAAGGAGGTTGACGCAATCAAGGCGAAAGGTGGAAAAACACCCCATCTTGCAGCTATTCTGGTAGGAAACGATGGAGGAAGCCTTACCTATGTTGGTCATAAAGTAAAAGCTTGTGAACAGGTCGGTTTTAAATCAACCTTAATTCATCTTGAAGACACATGTACTGAGGATACAGTCATGCAGCATATCGATAAATTGAATAACGATTCCGATGTGGATGGTTTTATTGTTCAGCTACCTTTACCGGATCACATCTCTGAAACAAAAGTTATTGAAGCTATAAAGCCCTCAAAGGATGTGGATGGATTTCATCCTGTAAACGTTGGTAGAATGGTTGCCAATCTGCCTGCATATATACCTGCAACACCAATGGGGATTTTGGAGCTTATTAAGCGTTATAAAATAGATACAGAAGGGAAGAATGTTGTTGTTCTGGGAAGAAGTCATATTGTGGGAACGCCTGTTAGTATTCTTTTATCCAGGAAAGGATACCCCGGTAATGCAACGGTAACATTGTGTCATAGCAGGACAAAAAATATGTCAGAAATTGCTTCCAGTGCAGATGTTTTGATTGTAGCTCTTGGTATTCC
>PKSZ01000712.1 GCA_002869425.1 Marinilabiliales bacterium | reverse complement strand
CCGGAACCAAAAATCGTTTGCGTCCCGTGCTCCTTACTGCAGCAACGGATGCTATGGGCTTTTTACCAATGGCCATTTCAACAGGAGCCGGCGCCGAAGTACAAAGGCCACTTGCTACGGTAGTAATTGGAGGTCTTGTTACTTCTACTATGCTAACCATGATTGCATTACCTTTACTTTATGAAATATTCTATAATGTAAAAAGGATACAGCTTTTTCCTTTACGTGTTATACGTTCCAAAACTTTTATCACACTGCTGCTGTTGCTGGGTATTCCTGCAGTGTCTGTTTTTGGTCAAAAAACGGAATTAACCTTAAATGAAGCTATTGATACTGCATTACATAATAACAAAAGTATTGCTGCTTATATGCTTAAAGTAGATGAAAGTAAGCAGTTAAAAAAGACCGCTTTTGCACCAGGTAAAACCATATTCAGTTATGGTTCCGATCAAAATAATATTGCAGAAAACGGATATCCGCTAAAGGTATGGGGTGTGGAGCAAAGTTTTAGCTTTCCCACTCTTTACTCAGCAGAGAGTGTGGCAAAACAAATTCAGGTTGATATAGCCGAAGCAAATTTGAATAATCAAAAAAACACATTGTCAAAGAATGTCGCTTTTGCTTATTTTGATTATCAATGCCTTTTAAATAAGCAAGAATTATATCAGACTTTAGATAGTCTTTATAGAGTGCTGCTTGTAAATGCTGAGAAAAGAGCAGAAGTAGGAGATGTAAGTCGGCTTGAAGTTATGAACATTAAAGCAAAGAAGAACCAGGCTGCAATTCATTTGGATGCTATAATGCTTGATGTATCGAATGCTTATACGCAATTAAAGATGCTGATGAATTACGAAAATGATTTTACTGTTTCACATGAGCTTGTCTTATTAGCAGATATGAAGGAAATTCCCAGTTCTTTACCTGTGTTTACTTTGTTAAAGAATGAATCAGATTATTTGAACTCACTGGCGCGGATTGAAAAAAACAGGATGCTCCCTGAATTTTCTGCAAATTATTTTCTGGGTTCTAACCAATATCAGGATAGTAAGTATTATCAGGGTTTTGAAATTGGTGTGGCTTTGCCATTGTTTTACGGAAGTTCAAAAGCAAAAATAAACGCAGCAAAACTTTCTGCCAGTGCTAACGAATTATCTGCAGAGCATGAAATAGACTTAATAAACAACAGGTTAAACAAATTGATAAATGAAAAAATAAAATATAAAGCATTGCTCGATAATTATACATCATCAGGCGAGCCTTTGATGAATGAGATTTTTGAAACAGCATTAAAATCATACCAATTGGGTGAAATTGATTTTTACCAGTTTGTAAGCAGTTATGAAACGGCCATTCAAATACAACTTGAATATATAGATGATGTGCTCAGATACAACAAAACAATTTCAGAAATAAAATATTTTTCAAAATAAATAGTAAGCAGTATGAAAGTAAACTTAATCCTTATATTTCTTTTTTGCGTGTTACTAACTGCATGTAAAAATAAAACCCACCAAACTGTAAATAACGATTCTGGTTTGATTGAAATATCAAAATCTCAATTTGAATCAGAAAAGATGGTCATTGGGAGCCCAAAACTTTATCCTTTTGCTGATAAGGTTCATTGTACAGGCGCAATTATTCCATCTGTTGATGGTCAGGCTGAAATAGGTTTGCCCTTGCCGGGAATAATAAATAGAATTCATTGTAAACCGGCTCAAAAGATTAGTAAAGGGTCTGTATTGTTTGAGATTTCCGGTCATTGGTTTATTGATCTGCAAAAAGATTTTTCGGAATCATCGGCTATTCTTTCAAAGTTGAAGGGTGATTTCCTCAGAGCAAAGGAATTACACAACGAAAATATTGGTAGTGAAAAAGAGTTTACTGCAGCTGAAAGTAAGTTTAATGCTGAAAATGCGAAGTATAAGGCATTGGAAACAAAACTTGAAAATATGGGTATTGATGTGGCAAAAATCGAAAGGGGGGAGTTCTATTCATCATATCCTGTAAAATCGCCCATTGGTGGCTTTGTTTCAAGTGTTAATGCATCAGTAGGTGAATATATTGAGCCTAATCGGACAATAGCAAAAATTATTGATAATGAGTCATTTCATTTAAGGCTTTCTGTTTTTGAGAAAGATATTCATAAAATTAAGACTGGACAATCTGTTAACTTTTACTTAAATGGTAATGTCAAACCAAAGTATCATGCAACGGTCAGCGCAATTGGAAAAACCATTATGGCTGATACAAAATCAATAGAATGCTTTGCAGATATTGGCAATCCTGACAGCATCAATATGGTAAGTAATCAGTTTGTAGAAGGTGAAATTCTTACAGCCGTTGATTCTGTTTTGTCGATTCCTGAAACAGCAATTATCGAATCAGAAAATGAACTGTATGTGTTAATATATGTAAAAGAAGAAAATTCAACTTACTATTTTAAAAAGAAGAGAATCAACAGTGGACGAAAAGCTAATAATTACATAGAATTAGCAGAGCAATTGCCATCAAAAAAATTGCTGGTAAATGGTGTATATAATATTGTAATTGAATAAATAATATATGCACCTGAAGTTCCTTGAACTACTTGCATTTAGATATATGTACTCATATTTTCTTTTGATGGTTAAATTTCACAGGATTTTTATATGATTTTATACATATGGGAGTGGAATATGTAACAATCAATAGGTTTTTATAGCTTGTAATAATTACAATAATTACTGTTATCACATTCAATTGAGGTAATTTTT
>PKSZ01000715.1 GCA_002869425.1 Marinilabiliales bacterium | reverse complement strand
TATTGGTTAAGAGGCAATAAAAGAGAAAGCGACAATAAACTTCAAATTTGCAGGATAAAAAAAAATGAATCTATACTTTCAGCAATTTCGTTTCTTGTTTTGTTTGTATTAATTTATTTCATTCTTTTCCGATATACAGATTCACCCGTACCTATTGGTGATTCCTTCACCACAGCATTGAGTATTGTTGCAACATGGATGCTAGCGCGGAAAATTCTGGAGCAATGGTTATTATGGATTGTTATTAATGCTGTATCGCTTGGCCTATATATTTACAAAGGGCTGTATCCCACTTCTATACTTTTTGTTTTTTATACTATCTTAGCTATTGTTGGTTATTATAAGTGGAAGAGTGAATTTAACAAACAATCAAATTGTGACTAAAGAAGCTGTTATACTGGCAAACGGACAATTTCCAGAATCTGACTTTTGTCTGGATATATTAAATTCCGGAAAAGACATCATCTGTTGCGATGGCTCTGCTGACAAGATTGCAGCTTTCGGATTAAAGGCAAAAGTTATTATTGGCGATCTTGATTCTATTTCTCCAGAACTAAAAAAGAGACACCCTGAGATCATTATTGATAAGTCAGATCAAAACAGCAACGATCTTACAAAAGCTGTTCACTGGGCCAAAGAAAATGCATATACAAAAGTAATTATACTGGGTGCTACCGGAATTCGCGAAGATCATACCATAGGAAATATATATTTACTTTCCAGATACAATGAAATTATTGCAGTACAAATGGTAAGTGATTATGGCATTTTTGATGTAATAAATAGTTCCAGTGTATTTGATTCTTTTCCAGGTCAGCAAGTTAGTGTTTTCAGTACTGATCAGGATGCCCGTTTCACATTTGCCGGATTAAAGTATGAGGTCAACAACAGAGCACTGCACGAAGCCTGGATGGGAACTCTAAATGAGTGCACCAGCAATTCTTTTGAAATAAATTTTGATAAAGGTTCTGCTATTATTTATCGTGTTTTCGACTAGGTCTTTTGATTAACATACCCATCAACATAATTAAAACACTAACAATAAAAGCCGGAATAAATGATGATTTAGCTGAAAATTGCTCGGGCGCCACTACACCCCAAATGAAAAATGAAATATTGACAATAAAGCCAGTCAGTATGCTGATAAAAGCAATATTTCTGTAATCTGAAGCATCATCTCGTTTTAATGCGACCAAGGTAGCTGGCACAAAAATAGCTATTGTAGAAACGCCAACAACCATTAAATCAACAATATCTGGAAAAACTAAGGCCATAAGCATAGCGATTGAACCAAAAACCACAACAGCCAAACGAATAAATAATATTTCCCTTTTTGCAGAAAAGTCAATCCTTTTTCTAAAATCCTTAACCACAGACACAGAGATAACATTTAAGAAACTATCACCTGATGACATAAGTGCTGAGATTAATCCTACAACTGCAAACCATAAGAAAACACCCCCAACATTATCTGTCATAAAATAGAAAGTAGCATCTTTTGCATTATCCAGAGAATAATTTAAACGAACAGTCATACCTACTAAAGGAAAAATAAAATAAAAAGGCAACATGCCAATCCCCGACCAGAGGCTAACTTTTCGGGCAACTGTCTCGCTTTTAGCAGCTAAAATTCGCTGCCAAATATCCATTCTAACCAAAAGAGACCAACTTAAGAACAATGGAACTGCTATTAAAAATATCATCCCTTCGGAGGTTCCGTTCACCATACTATTTGGCAATTCCTGAAGCCTTGCAAACCACTGAGTATCGTCAATAACTCCAGGTATGAATATAAATAATATCAAAAGAATGATAACAATAAACTGCACAAAATCCGTAATAATAACACCACTTAAGCCAGCCATTGCAGTATAGAATATTACAATTATACAGGAAATAATAGCTGCCAACTCATAGCCTACTCCAAAAGAATATTCCAACAAACTTGCCATTCCCACAAATTGCGCAGCCAGTAAAAAGAAAAATATAAAAATATTAATCAGGCTGACAACTCCAATAAACATTTGTCCTGACTTATCATTCTCCTTTATTCTGTATTTCTTTTTTAAATATTGAGGAAAAGAATACAATCCAAACTCCCTACCCTCTTTATACATTTTTCCGGCATAGCGACTTAATATAAAGAAACCTATGACGTAGGCAATGCCAATCGCTACTGCTGCCAAACCAGATTCGTAACCAAAGGCAATTAAACCCATAGAAACGCCTCCACCCACAAAAGTTGCCAAAATTGTAAATACCAATTGCAATGTTCCTGTATTGCGATTATTGATCAAATAAGACTCTATATTCTTAATTTTGACGTATCGTAACGTTAAAAGAATTAACAATACTACATAAATAACAATCCAAAAAACGAACCAGTTCATTTGCTTTGCGTTTACAACTACAAATTATTCTCTTTATGCCAATTAATATTAGCCATACAATATTAAGTGATTCCATGTATTTTTAGTAATTTCATAGCAATATAATTTTAGTAAATGAAAATAATAGCAGATAGCGGATCAACAAAAACAGACTGGGTATTGATTAACGATTCTGGTGAAACGCTCACATATTCATCAAAAGGACTTAACCCGAACCTTGTTTCTGAAGAAACAATTCAAGAGGAATTACTTAAACTGAAAAAAGAGTTCAATACAGATTTATATGAAGGGGCCTTTTATTTTTATGGCTCAGGTTGCGGATCAGATCAAGGCAAGCTAAAAATAGAAGAAGCATTACACAAAATAT
>PKSZ01000595.1 GCA_002869425.1 Marinilabiliales bacterium | reverse complement strand
TTATTTTCAAGAAGTAAATTTCAGCTGAGAATATATGTCCTAGTAGTGTGGATTTTGAGAAAGGTGCAAAAAAAACAGAGACGAAAAATCGTCTCTGCCCTCTAAGGTGAACGCGGGAGGAATACTCCCTCGCCATGCTCGGTCATGAGATCGCTCAGTTTGTTCGCTAAGTTCGAACCCCTTTGTTTCTTCTCATCCATACCCTTACAAAATAAAAAAGAGCTATGCTTTCGCATGCTCTTTCTTCTTCTGTGAACGCGGGAGGAATCGAACCCCCAACCTTCTGATCCGTAGTCAGACGCTCTATCCAATTGAGCTACGCATCCATTTCGGAGTGCAAATATAGAAAATTATTTCAATCCTCTAATGAAAAAAATCAATAATCATTATTGAATGGCTTTCCTTGCTTTTAATATATACTTTGAAGTATCCAAAGGACTAATACCTTTATAAGGTCTGCTAACTCCATATTCATCATTACAAAGCTGGTAAGAATGAAATTGAGTCGATATTTTTGCTTTACCACCTGACCTTGAACTTAACCTGACAGGAAAGTCAATGGATGTAGAAAGAGGCAATAATCCTTGCATGCTAAATCTGCCGTCCAATATCTGTGGACTCTCAAAACTGCCTCTCATTTGTGTGATATCTCCTGCAATAGCACCCAGTAGTTCTTCAGGTGCATGAATTTTGAATGATATAACGGGTTCCAGAAAGTTTGTTCCAATATCGTTAAGACCTTGCATAATACCCATTGGTGTTGCAATTACAAAATCTCCCGGACGTGAATGAATTTCATGATTTTCGCCATCAATAAGCGTAATGATGATATCGGTTACTTCCCATCCCTTAATGCCTTGTTTTAAGGCTTCTGGAATGGTTCTTTCTACTTCATTTTGATATTTCTGATGAATTTTATCTACGCTTACTTTTGATTGATATTGAACTCCGCTTCCTCTTTCTCCTGGTTCAATTTTAAACTTTAAAATAGCCCAGCATGGTTTTGGCATCCAGTATTTTACAAATCCTTCTCCCTGTCTTGCCGGTGTTTCTTTGTAAATAACAGTGGGATCTTCAAAAGCAGCTTCAATTGAAAATCGATCATGTAAAATGCGTTCCAGAATTTCAATCTGTATCCAGCCCATAATTTTAATATGCATTTCCTGGTCTTCTTTCAGCCAGTTGAAATCCAGACTTGGATCTTCTGTATTTAGGGTTTGTAATGCTTCTGCCAGTTTTGCATAATCATTACTGTTTTTTGCTTTAACCTGCACTGTAAGGAGGGGTGTGCGCAGTGATTGTTCCATGGGAATTTGTTGGCTAGGCTCACCTATAATGTCTCCGATTTTTACAGATTTTAATCCACATAAACCCGCAATGTCTCCTGCTTCTATAATACCAATGTCTTCAAATGCTTTGCCTGCGTTTTTGCGAACCTGAACCACTTTTTCATCAAAGGAAGTACCATGAATTTTTAATGTCTGTCTGTTTTCAATTTTACCGGAAAATACTTTTACGTGGGCAACTTTCCCCATTGTTTTGTCGTGTGAGATACCAAAAACAAGAGCTGAAAGCTTTTCATCTGCATTGTATTGTTTGGTATCAATAAGTGAAATGTAATCCATAAAATCAGAAATTCCGATTTCGTTTTTAGCAGATGCAAGAAATACAGGAGTAATTTGTAAATTTTCAGCAAAATGAAGAAGATGCTTTTTTAATTTAACTGGATGGGTTTGTTTTCCTTCGAGAAAATTTTCCAGTATCTCATCATCAAAATTGGCAAGGTCTTCAACAAGTGCTTCATGTTCTTTCCATTCAATGGAAACATTGCTACTTGCCTCGTTTTGTAAAGACTGAAGACATATTGTATTTTTTGTTAGCTCTCTGTGAATTTCATCTAAAACGCGTTGAAAATCAGCACCAACCCTGTCAATTTTATTGATGATGATGAACACCGGGATGCTCTGTTCTTTTAATGCGGTCCACAAGGTCTCTGTATGAGCCTGAACTCCCTCGACAGCACTTAATATAAGAATAGCTGCATCCATTACACGAATATTTCTTTCCACATCAGCAGAAAAATCTACGTGTCCGGGAGTATCTATAAGGTTTATTTTTATGTTGTTCCAGTTGAAACTAACATAGGATGATTTAATGGATATTCCCCGATCTTTCTCAACTTGCTCGAAATCAGTAAAGCTGGTTCCTTTATCTACACTTCCCGCTGACTTAATTACACCACTTAATTGGAGCAGGTTTTCTGTAATGGTTGTCTTGCCAGCATCAGCATGTGCGAGAATCCCTATATTTAAAATCTTTTCACTCATTATCTTGTTGATGCAAACTTAGTAATAATCTTATAAGACAAAAATCTAAATATGTAAGTGATGGCAACGAATTAGTGATTATTTAATGAATTTGTTAAACCTCTTTTATGAAATATCTTTTATTATTGATATTTTTATTAACTCGTAAACAGAGCAAATGAATCATTAGAAAATCAAAAATTATGAAAGTAGTTAAGAAGATCATCCTTGTATTTTTTATCCTCATAGCATTAATCATCGTAGGCTTGGTGTTAACTCCTGTTTTGTTTAAAGATAAATTGGTTGAAATAGCCAAGCAGGAAATTAATAATCAGGTAAATGCAAGTATTGAGTTTGGAGAGTTTGATTTGTCTGTATTTCGAAGTTTTCCGGACTTGAATTTTCAGATACATGATGTGAAAGCAATTGGAAAAGATGATTTCGAAAACGATAC
>PKSZ01000546.1 GCA_002869425.1 Marinilabiliales bacterium | reverse complement strand
CGAAAATGTAAATAACTCAAGTTCTTTACCTATTTTTCTATGATCTCGTTTTTTAGCTTCCTCCAGCATAACAAGATATTCTTCCAAAAACTTTTGTTTTGGGAAAGAAACTCCATAAACCCTTGTGAGCTGCTTGTTGGTTTCATCACCTTTCCAATATGCACCTGCAACATTCAATATCTTTACCGCTTTAATGTAACCAGTATCCGGCAAATGCGGTCCACGGCATAAATCTGAAAAATCTCCATGCTTATAAAAAGTAATGGTTCCATCTTCAAGGCCTTCAATGAGATCAACTTTATATTCATCCCCTTTTGCTTTGTAATGACTCAAAGCTTCAGCTTTTGCTATTTCTTGGCGTTCATACTTGCTTTTCTCTCTAGCCAACTCAATCATTGTTTTTTCAATCTTAGGAAAATCACTTTCTGTAATAACTTTATCTCCCAGATCTACATCGTAGTAAAAACCAACTTCAATGGCAGGTCCAACCCAGAGTTTAATATCCGGATACAGTTTTTCCAGTGCCTGAGCCAATAGATGAGCAGATGAATGCCAAAATGCATGCTTCCCTTCATCATCATCCCAAGTATGCAATTTTAATGATCCATTTTTTGTAATCGGTCTTGTTGAATCAATAATTTCACCATCAAGACTGACAGCAAGTACCTCTTTTGCCAATCTGTTACTAATTGATTTCGCTATTTCCAATCCAGTAATTCCTTCGTTGTACTCTCTAACAGCACCATCTGGAAACGTAATCTGTATCATTTTAACCATTTTTTATATTGCGGCCACAAAGATATTAATAAAAAGTGGAGAGAAATAATAAAATTCCCGAATCTGGCGAATACTGCTGTGATATTTTTTTTTATTAGTTTTTTTTCAAATATTTGAATCAGATATAACAAATTATACAATCATGAAAATATTAAGCCTCTTTGTTTCACTTGCAATCGTTTGCACATTATCACATTTTTCAAAATCACAGGAAACAAAAAAAATTGAACTGGATGACATTTATAAAAAGGGAACATTTCGACAGGAATATGTTTTTGGTATCCGATCAATGGAAGATGGAGATCATTATACAACGCTGGAAGCAGGCAATTATATCGTAAAATACAGCTACATCACAGGTGATATTGTTGATACAATTTTTTCAGGAAAAAAAGTAAACTCAAAACTTGCCGGTAAAATTGAAGATTATGAATTCAATTCAGATAAATCAAAAATACTATTAGCTACTGATATTGAGCATATTTACAGACATTCATTTAAGGCCCAATATTTTGTTTACGATATAAAAGAAGACAAATTAGTTGCTCTATCAGAAAATGGGAAACAACAGCTTGCCAGTTTTAGTCCAAGCGGAAACAAAGTAGCATTTGTAAGAGAAAATAACATCTTCATTAAATACTTACAGGAAGATAAAGAATCACAAATAACAATTAATGGTAAAATCAATGAAATAATTAATGGAGCACCAGACTGGGTATATGAGGAAGAATTTGGTTTTAGCAAAGGCTATGAATGGAGCCCAAATGGAACTTATATTGCATATTATAAATTTGATGAAAGCAAAGTAAAACAATATAATATGCCAATTTATGGCAAGCTTTATCCTGAATTGTACGAATACAAATATCCCAAAGCGGGAGAAGACAATTCAACAGTTAGCATCCATGTATACGATTTAAGAAGCAAAGGAACTCATATTGTAAACACAGGGCTGGAAGAGGATATTTACATTCCCAGAATTAAATGGACAAAAGACAATGAAACATTGGCTATCTTAAGATTAAACAGATTGCAAAACAAACTGGATATTCTTTTTGCTGATGCTTCTACCGGAGCATCAAAAACGGTGTATACAGAAGAAAATGAATATTATATTGACATTACAGATAACTGGTATTTTCTTGATAACAAAAAATCTTTCCTCTTCACAAGTGAAAAGAGTGGTTACAACCACATTTATGAAATCAGTACAGACGGAAAAAATGTTCAGCAAATAACACATGGTAAATGGGATGTTACAGCGCTATTGGGGTATAGTGAGAAAGATAAAACCATTTATTATGAATCGGCTGAAGAGAGTCCGATGAGAAGACACATTTATTCTATTGATACCAAAGGTAGTACAAAAACAAAACTTACCAAGAAGGATGGCACCAATGAAGCAGCCTTCAGTAAATCATTTAAATATTTTATCAATTATAATTCTTCTGCCAACACACCGTATTTTATTACACTAAATGACAATAGTGGAAAAGTAATAAGAGAATTAAAGACCAATAAAAAAACAATTGAAACTTTTAAAGAATATGGATTTGCTAAAAAAGAATTTTTCACATTCAAATCCGAAGGATATGAACTTAATGGCTGGATAATTAAACCGCTTAATTTTGACAATAATAAGAAATACCCTGTGTTTATGTATGTGTATGGTGGTCCTGGTTCACAAACAGTTACTGATAGCTATAGCTATGACCTGGCCTGGCATCAAATGCTTGCACAAAACGGCTATATTATAGTTTCTGTAGATAACAGAGGAACTGGTGCCAGGGGTGAAAAATTCAAAAAAATGACATACCTGCAACTTGGAAAATATGAGACTGAAGATCAAATCAATGCAGCAAAATACCTGGGAGGCTTACCTTATGTAGATAAAGACCGTATTGGTATCTTTGGTTGGAGTTATGGAGGTTATATGTCGTCACTATGTATGACAAAAGGAGCAGACTATTTTAAAGCCCGCATT
>PKSZ01000215.1 GCA_002869425.1 Marinilabiliales bacterium | reverse complement strand
TTTTCCTTCAACCGACTCCATGCCGCAGTTCCCAGCTTGTAGACTTTTGGTGGTTCTCCATCTTTTCCCCGATACTTAGAAATCCGGTGCAAAGAATGAATATTCACAAACAAAACATCATTGTCGCGATAAATCAACCGAACAGATTCCTGCATTTTACCATTCACTTCAATCTTATGCAATCCTCCAAACTGACCAATGCCATGATCAATATGAACCACATAATCTCCAGGATGCAAATCAGACAACTCACGCAAAGTAATGGAGTCTTTTCTTGTAAAGTGTTTTTTAATACTATACTTATGGAATCGATCAAATATCTGATGATCTGTATAATAACAAACTTTCAAATCATGGTCGGCAAAACCTTCGTGCAAAACAAAATTAACTGCAACAAAGGAAACACTTACTCCAATATCTATAAGTATAGACTCCAATCGCTCATGTTGCTTTGGATTTGAAGAAAGAATATAATTTTTATAGCCTTGCTTTCGTCTAGTAGTTAACTCCTCACCCAGCAGAATAAAATTCTTTCTAAACCCGGGCTGAAGACTCGTATCGAAGCCAATAATATTATCGTGATTATCGAACAAGGTATTAGATCCAGATTCAATTACAAAACGCTTTTCAAGCTTTGTCTGCAAATATTTTCCAGTAATCAAATGTTCCGGACGAATTTTACCTTCATCTTCACTGCTTCTGAAATCTGTTTCAACAGCCTTAAAAATCTGATCCATTCTGGCACAAACAAAAGCAAGATCAGTGCTTGATATAATATATTCCTTGCCAAGAAAATCAAACAAAGAATTTTTATGATCAGAAATACTTTGAAACTGAATATTGGGAACAATTGAAACTTTATCAACTGTAGCCTTAGAAAGCTGACTTTCAATATCAAATGTACGGATGGTCTCTACTTCATCACCAAAAAAGTCCAACCGATATGGAAGATTGCCTGAATAGGAGAAAATATCTACAATACTTCCTCTTATTGCATACTGGCCAGGTTCATATACAAAATCGACCTGCTCAAACTGATATTCAAACAACATATCAGTTATAAAGTCAATGCTGATTTTTTCACCTTTTTTCAGTTGCAAGGTGTTTTTCTCCAGATCTTCTTTTGATATTATCCTCTCAATTAATGCTTCATGATACGAGACAATCATAACCTTTTCACTATCCTTAATCCTGTTCAGTACTTCTGTCCGAAGAACAACATTCTCATTGTCGATATTACCATACTGAACTGATCTCTTATAAGATGATGGAAAAAACAAAACCTGATCCTCAGATAAGATATTTACCAGGTCGTTGTACAAATATGCAGCATCATCTTTTTCAGGCGACAACACAAGAAAAGGTCGTTCGCCATCCTCGAATAAAGCAGACAGCATCATCGCATAAGAAGACCCCAACAACTTGGTAAATTGTAATTTCAAGTTCTCTGCAGCCATTAGGTTTTGCAGATTCTCAAATTCTGGATGATTACGATATATACCTCTCTCTTTCAAAAATTTAACTACTTATCTGATTAAGGATTTTCCTGTCATTTCTGCGGGAATATCCATATCCATTAAATCAAGTATTGTAGGTGCAACATCTGCCAAAATACCTTCTTTAATGTTAGTAAATCTATCTGAGACCAAAATACAAGGAACCGGATTTAAAGAATGAGCTGTATTTGGAGAACCGTTATCGTTTACCGCATAATCTGCATTGCCATGATCTGCAATAATCAAAACCTCATAATTGTTTCTTTGTGAAGCTTCAACCACCTCTCCCACACATTGATCAACTGTTTTCACTGCTTTGCGAATGGCCTCGTATATTCCGGTATGTCCAACCATATCTCCATTGGCAAAATTCAAGCAAATAAAATCAAACTTTCCTGCATTAATCTGTTCAACAACTCTGTCTTTTACAATAAAGGCACTCATCTCAGGTTGCAAATCGTATGTGGCAACTTTAGGGGAGGGAACCAAAATCCGCTCTTCATACTCAAACTCCTTTTCACGACCACCGCTAAAGAAAAACGTAACATGAGCATATTTTTCAGTCTCTGCTATCCTGAGTTGTTTTTTAGCATTTTCAGAAATTACTTCACCCAAAGTATTTTCTACATTCTCTTTATCAAAAATTACATTTACATCTTTAAAAGAATCATCGTAACGGGTCATTGTATAATAATTCAAAGGCAATGTTTTCATTTCATATTCAGGAAAATCTTGCTGTGTAAGTGCAATTGTTATTTCTCGTAAGCGATCTGTTCTGAAATTAAAACATATGACTACATCACCTTCATGAATTGCCCCCAATGGCCTGTCATTTTCATCAACTACACAAACGGGCTTAATAAACTCATCCGTTATACCTTCACTGTAAGATTCTTTAATTGCTTGTAAAATATTTCTTGTTTTCTTTCCTTTTCCATGCACCAATAAATCATATCCTTCTTTCACTCTTTCCCATCTCTTATCCCTGTCCATTGTATAATAACGTCCAGACAGGCTTGCAATTTTTCCATTGGATTTATTTAAATGTTTTTCAAGTTCCTGTATGTATCCATACCCACTCTTGGGGTCGGTATCTCTCCCATCGGTTAACGCATGAATAAAAACTTTATCCAACTGAAAATCTTGTGTTAAGTCACATAACTTATACAAATGCAAATCCATACTATGAACACCACCATCCGAAACCAAACCAATGAAATGTACAGCCTTTCTGTTTTTTTGAGCATAAGTAAATGCCTCAACCAACTTACTATT
>PKSZ01000401.1 GCA_002869425.1 Marinilabiliales bacterium | reverse complement strand
ATGGAAAATAAAGAATTTTCATCTCCCATTTTTACTGGAGTGGAATGCACTTCTACCTGTCTCTTTGATCCGTTGGATAGTCGATGTTCAAAAAGGAAATAATTCCTTGAATGATTGATGGCCATCGCCATCTGCATCAGAACTTTATCATTATCAAGCGTGTTAAGATCGTACACACTTTTTTTCTTTATTTCATTCAGCGTATACCCATAAAATTTGCAGGCAGCTTTGTTTGCATCCAGAAATTTACCCGTTTGAGGGTCGATAAGAAGCATAACAGCACTATGCTCCTTAAACATTCCTCTGAATAAACCTTCACTTTCAATCAGACTGTCAACATATTTTTTTTCTTCAGTAATATCCCTGATTATCGCTTGAAAACCTGCTATTTTTCCTTGATGATCAATTCTTGAGATAACAGCTTCACCAATTCTTTTTTCTCCTTTGCTGTTTTTCCAGAAAAATTCATAACTATTATTTAAGGCACTGTGACTCGTTAATCGTTTTAATTCCTGAATATAAGAATTAAGATATTGATGTAGAAAAGTAGGATTTTTGGCTATATGTTTGTTTATAAATTCACTTGTATCAAAACCTGTAATAATGCTCAGTGCTTCATTGGCGCTTGTAATTATTCCATTTACATCTACTGTTATTATAGTATTTGGAGAAAGCTCTACAATATTCCTGTATCTTTGTTCACTGGTTTTCAACGCCTCTAATGATTCGATTCTTTCAGTAATATCCAGAACAGTTCCGGCCATGCTTCCTTTTTCTCCAATCTGACTTACTCTTATCTCCACAAAAATATTTCGACCATCTTTCCTTAAGCATTCAACAGTTACCGGACTTCTATCATTTGCAATAATTTTTTGAATGAAAGTGTCCTTTGTTTCATCCTGCTTTGATTTTATTGCCAGTTCCCAGGGATTCATGCCTACCAATTCGGATCTTTTAAATCCAAATATTTGGCTCATGGAACTATTTACAAAAGAGAACTCATTGTTTTCCACCGCATACACACCTTCATCTATATTTTCTATCAGATTTTCATATTTTAACCTGCTTTTTTCAAGTGCTTTTTCGTACTCTTTTATTTCTGTAAGATCAATTACAACACCTCTCATGGTAATAGGTTCTCCAACCTTTTTGAAGTATTTGGTATATATTATACCAGGAAAAATACTGGAATCTTTTTTTACGAGATTATATTCAACCGGTGGCATTTCCCTGTTAAATCCTTGCTCAAATCTGTTCTGGGCTATTATTCTTTGTTCTTTAGATATCAAAGAAAGAAAGTGTAATCCAGAAGCCAGATCTTCCTGTGAATACCCTGTAAATTCAAAACCAAGCTGATTTGAGTACTGGATATATCCTTGTGAGTCCGTTTCAAACACCATAGAAGGAAGAAAATCGGTAAAATGTCTGAATCGTTCTTCTGATTCGCTTAGTGCCTGCCTTTGTAATACTTCTTTGGTTGTTTCTTTAATAATCGTTTGCAAATGAAGCTTTCCTCTATGATATATAGGAAGTACAACTACCTCAGCATATCTCTTACTCCCTTCAGAGTCAATCCAATTTACATCCAGACTGAAATTCTCCTCTTTTTTAATAGCTGTATTTATTTTATCAGGAATATTTGTATCATCAGTAGAGAAATTCAACTCTGTATAATGTAATCCCAACAATTCGGTTTTTTTCCTGCCTTTCAATTCCTGAACTATATCGTTACAATATACTACAGTGCCCGAACTATCAAATGTGATAACTGCAACCGGAAGATGATTAATTAAGAAATTTGAAAACATTCCGGTTTCCTTTAAGGTGCTACCTTGAATTTTCCAACTACTGATATCCCGAACAATTCCTTCCAATACTTCCTGATCTTCTGCAACCTTTCTTTTCTTTAGTCTTTGACTAAGCCATTTTACCCGACCACCTTTAGTAATAATCTTATATTCGTATTGTTCTGCTATATTTCCATGTTCAATGTCACTCCATACCTGGTTCATATATTCATAATAATCAGGATGAATTAGTTTAAATGCCAGTCCGGGTGAATTGAGAAATTCTTCTTTTGTGTAACCTGTAACATGCAAGCATGATTCACCAATATAATCATAATTACGTTGAGGGATTTGCAATCTGAATACAAAAGAATCAGAGCTTTTTAGTGCCGAATTGATAATATCCAGTTCAATCTGAGCTTGTTGGGCTGTGTCCATGTTCTTATTCTTCATCCTTCAATAATTTGACGATTGCATTATTAACATTTTGAAGCAAGTAAGGCTTCGTAAGTAAATCATCGAATCCTGCTGTTTTAAATTCACTTTGAAAATCTGCAGGATTATGTGCAGTCAAAGCTATAATGGGCAATTTTGATTTTGGACCCGTTAGTTTTTTTCTTATATGAATGGTAGTTTCAATCCCATTCATAACTGGCATTTCTATATCCATTAAAATAAGTGAAACCTCATTTTTTAAAAGAAATTCAATGGCTTCTTCACCATTTTTACAACAATAGGATTGATATCCCAATACTTCTATTAATTCAGATAATACTAAGCGGTTTGAAATGATGTCATCAACAACTAAAATAAGGATATTTTCGTTTTTCATTAGACTTTATTCAAAAAATAAAAATATAACTATTTATTCTATTATAAAAGTACTTACATATAAAACCCTTCTTATCTGTATTTTGTAAATATCAGACTATTAGGAATTATAGAGATAATGATCACAATAGATATAAAATAACTTATAATTTAATAT
>PKSZ01000041.1 GCA_002869425.1 Marinilabiliales bacterium | reverse complement strand
TAATGACCCGGATCGAAAATTTGAATTAAACATTAAAAATATTCTTTTTGCAGGACTGGAAATATCCAGGAAGATTGTTTCACTGGGAGGAGGACAGGAAGCCAACTGGCAGGATCTATATGTATCAACCGATAAAAAGCTCGATATGGCCAAGAAAAGGCTTAAAGAACAAATGGAAGAAATTGAGGAACAACAAGCCACTATAGATGAAAAATCAAAAATTCTTGCTGAACAGGAGGAATCTATAGAAAGTCAGAAAGATTCACTGAACAAGCAACAGGAAAACATGATTAAAAACAAAAAGATTCTTAATATGCACCAGGAGGCTATAAAGAATCAGGAAAGTAAAATATCCAATCAGCAACAAGTACTTGACAAACAAATGTCTGAACTAAAAAAACAGCGATTGATATTATACCTTTTTGGCACATTGTTTTTTGTAATACTTGGTCTTGCTTATTTCATTTACCGCAGCTATAAAATCAAGAAAAAGGCCAATAAACTACTTGAAGAGAAAAATCATGAAATAACGATAATCAATCAGGAAATAACACAACAAAAAGAAGAAATTGAGGTACAAAAAGACGAGCTCATTTTCAAAAATCGGGAAATAGAACAGCAAAAAGAGGAAATTCAAGCACAGGCAGAACACCTGGAAGAAATGAACCATGTATTGGGACGCACCAATGATCTTCTTACATCCAGCATCAATTATGCAAAGAAGATACAAGATGCAATATTGCCGGGAACAAATTTAATGTACAATTACATAAAAGATTTCTTTATCTATTTTAAACCCAAGGATATTGTTTCAGGCGACTTCTACTGGATGAAACCAAAAGGAAACAGTTTATTAATAGCTGCAGTAGACTGTACCGGACATGGTGTACCTGGCGCTTTGATGAGCATGATAGGGAACACTTTACTCAATGATATTGTTAAAGATCCAAAAGTGAAGACTCCTGCAGAAATGCTAAACAAAATGAATGAAGGTATTATTCAAACGCTGGACAAGGAAAATGATGATGAAGACTCTCAGGATGATGGTATGGATGTTTCCCTATGTGAAATAGACAAATCAGGCAAAATAACTCTATCTCTTGCCAATCATATGGCGTATTATATTGAAGATAAAAAATTAGATATCATCGAAGGAGATATTTTCTCTATTGGAGATCCTCTGGCAAAGATAAAGGAAGTAAAATTTTCCAATCACGAACTGGAACCAAAAGAAAACTCAACGTTATACATGTTCTCTGATGGTTACCAAGACCAATTTGGCGGGGAAAACAACCAAAAGTTCATGGCAGGAAAAATGCAAAAACTACTTATTTCCAGCCAGCATCTGAGCATGAATGATCAAAAAGCTCTGTTAGATGAAGAATTCAAATTGTGGAAAGGAACCAATCGACAGTTGGATGATATTCTGGTAATTGGTCTAAAATTTTAATTTATTCGCAAACCCATTCGTTACTCATTCCTCCTACTTCAACAGGCTCTTCTTCTTCTATGGTTGTAAGCTCATCATCACAATATTCCTGTGGCGTATTGCTATCACTATAAACTGAGCCTTCCTCATCATAAGTCACCTGACGACAGCTCTGACAGTTTTCACAAGATGTAAAAACGAACATTCCTAAAAGAATTGCAGATATGATTGATAATTTTTTCATAATATCCAGTCGTTTAATCATTAATTGTTTACAAAATTAAGAAAAGGCAGGTAATATATCAAGTAAGAGAAATATTTCAGAAATTGACTTTTACACATAACTAAGCTTCAACATATTAGCTCTACCCTTATTTTGTAGAGGTGTACTTCCAACATGGATAACCAAATCATCCGGACTTAACTTACGACTATGCATTAAAATGCCTATTGTTTGCTCTATTGCCTTATCAATATCTGTAAATTTATCAAAATAATACACTTTCACACCCCAAAGAATGGCCATTCTACTTAGCAAATCCGTATTGGGTGTAAATACATAAATATCAGCCTGTGGCCTGAAAGCTGCAATATTAAAAGCTGTGTTACCTGAACTTGTAAAAACAACAATTGCCCTTGCTTTTGATTGTTGAGCCATTTTGCAAGCCGTATAACAAACAGAATCCGAAATAAATGTTCTATCAAACTCCTGAGGCGCATGTTCACGATAAAAATGGTAAGCATTCTCTTCTGTGTATTGAATAATCTTATGCATGCTATCAATTACTCCAACAGGAAATTTCCCAACGGAAGTTTCTCCACTTAACATCAAAGTATCTGCACCATCCAATACTGCATTTCCAACATCATTGGCTTCTGCTCTGGTTGGCCTGAAGTTTTCAATCATACTTTCCATCATTTGTGTTGCAATAACAACCGGTTTCGATGCCAGTATACATTTCTCCACTATACTTTTTTGAATCAATGGGATTTTTTCAAACGAAACTTCAACTCCCAGATCTCCCCGGGCAACCATAACAGCATCCGATACATCAATTATGTTATCCAATTCACTCAAGGCTTCTGGTTTTTCAATCTTCGATACAACCAGGACATGCTTTTTCTTCCTCTTAATATGCTCTTTTAATTCAACCACATCAGTAACTGATCGAACAAACGATAAAGCAACCCAATCAACCCCCTCATTCAAAATAAAATCCAAATCCTTAAGATCTTTTTCTGTAAGACTTGGAATAGAAACTTTTGTATCTGGAAGATTCACCCCTTTTCTGGATGTTAATACACCCCCAAAAACTACCTTTGCCTGCAAATGGTCTTTTTCAGTTGC
>PKSZ01000395.1 GCA_002869425.1 Marinilabiliales bacterium | reverse complement strand
CCTGCAAATCTAAGCTTGTTGCATATACCTTATCTGCTATTTCCTTAAATATTGTTCCAGCTACCAAATTGCCATAATAAACTCCATTTGATGGTGCATTAACAACAACAATGCAGCTATACCTTGGATTATCTGCCGGAAAGTAGCCAACAAAAGAAGCTTGGTAACTTTTCTTACCATCCATTTTGTAACCATAGTCCCTATTTGCAATCTGGGCTGTTCCTGTTTTGCCAGCAATACTATAATTCTCGTTCTTAAGATTCTTTGCTGTTCCGTCTTCAACAACACTACATAACATTTCCTGGGCTTTCTCTATTGTTTCTGCAGAACAAATCATTGGATTAACCACCTCTGAACCAAACCGTTTCACAATATTACCATGATACCGCAATGCTTTAACAAATTTTGGCTTTATCATCCGACCTTTGTTTGCAACAGCATTATAGAAAGTTAAAATCTGAAGTGGGGTTTGCCTTACCTCGTAACCTATAGACATCCAGGGAAGTGTTGTGCCCCACCAGCTATCATCATGGGTATCCTTAATGTATGGCTCACCTTCACCAAGAATTTCAACACCTAGCTTCTCATGCAGATTCATTGCATATAAACGATCTACAAAGCGCTGCGGATTGTCACTATAGCATTGCCAGATAATCTTAGAAACACCCACATTTGAAGATAGCTGAAATGCTTCTTTTGCAGTAATTACGCCATATCCACCTTTATGCGAATCGGGCATTATCAAATCGTGATATCTCTTTTTGCCTCCTTCAGTATCAACACTATCATCAAGATCTACCAATCCATCTTCAAGGGCTACCATCATTGCCGGGAGCTTAAATGTTGATCCGGGCTCAGTACTCTCTCCAATAGCATAGTTATACGACTCCCTGTAAGTCCCGTCTCTTGACTTCTCCAGGTTTGCAATGGCTTTTACTTCTCCTGTTTTCACTTCCATTAATATTGCCGAACCATGATGAGCATCCTGCAGTTGTAACTGTCTCATCAATGCATTCTCCGCCACATCCTGAAGATTAACATCAATGGTTGAAATAATATCAAAACCATCCTTTGGCTCAACCTGATTTGCATCTTTCACAGGCATCCAAACACCCCCGGAAAGCTTCTGCATTAATCTAAGACCCTTTATTCCACGCAGCTCCTTTTCATAGGCTCTTTCAAGACCAACCTTCCCTACTTTATCGCCTTCATTGTTTTCATACAAATAACCTATGGTTCGACTGGCCAACTTTACAAAAGGCTTAACCATTCGGTTTTTTTGAATAATTATTAAACCCCCTCTATATTTTCCGAGACGAAAAATGGGAAATGTTTTGAGCTTTTCAAGTTGTATATAACTAACTTTTCTTTTAATCAGACAATATCGGTTTCCTCTTGCCCTTTGCTGAACCAGGCGGTTTTTGTAATAGGATGGTGACTGATCTTCAAACAAACCGGATAAACAAATGGCCAGCGAGTCGATATTTTCAGAAAATACATTATCCAATAAAGCACTTGATTTGAGATCCATCCTAACTTCATAATACGGCACTGAGCTGGCTAACAAGCGTCCATCGGCAGCACAAATATCGCCTCTATTGGGATCGATTGTTATATCCTTATATGAAATATCTTCCGCCTTTTGCTGCCATTTATCTCCTTCAACAAACTGCAGATAAACAATCCTGCCTAAAATAGCAATCGCCATGATAACCACCACGATATAGATAAAACCAACTCTCCATAATATGTCCTTCTTTAATGTCATATTACTTTTCTCTGACAGTTATTTTATAGGGTGGTTCAACAGATTCTTCAAGTCCAAGATTAGCCTCCTCAACCATCTCTGCAACAACGGACTGTTTGCTTATATACATCAACTCTGACTCGACAGCAATTTTCTTGGAACGCAACTCCTTTAATTCACTCTGAATGGTCATGGTCTCCCGAATAATTTTTTCAGCATGATAGCGATTTGCGATATAGACAACAGCCTAAAAAGCAAGAAAAAGAATAAATGGAAGCTGACGAGTGACAACATCTTTTGTAAGTACGGAACCGTCGATTATATCCCTCAAAAAGCCTCTCCGAGCTTTTTTCTCATTCTTTTTGGTTTTCTTTTCTGTTTTCTTCTTTCTAAATCTCATTAGTTTTTCTCTGCAATTCTAAGTTTTGCACTTCTTGCTCTGCTATTCTGCTGAATTTCCTTCTCATCTGGCGTAATGACCTTCCTGTTTACAATCTCGAAAGGCACGTCTGATCTACCATAAATATCAGCCTCTTTTACACCACTGAAATTTCCTGATTTGAAATAATTCTTAACCAATCTATCCTCAACAGAATGGTAAGTTATTATAACCAATCTACCACCTGGATTTAAACTACAAGCTGATTTATGAAGCATCTGTTTTAACACTTCCATTTCACCATTCACTTCAATCCTCAACGCCTGAAAAACCTGTGCAAGTATCTTGTTTTCATTCTTTGGCTTCAACAACTCAACAACAAGCTTTGCCAATTCTTTAGTTTTTCTTATTGGACGGCTTCTTCGTGCTGAAATGATTCCGGACACAAGCCTGTGTACCCCGGGAAAATCGCCATAAGATTTGAATATTCTGATCAGCTCATCCTGTGGATACTCATTCACAACATTCCCGGCATTTATTCGCGAAGCTTTATTCATTCGCATATCAAGCAACGCATCATATCGAAAAGAAAAACCTCTGTCTGCCTCATCAAAATGATGTGAAGCCACTCCCAAATCAGCTAAAATTCCATCTACTT
>PKSZ01000004.1 GCA_002869425.1 Marinilabiliales bacterium | reverse complement strand
GCATGGGGTTGGGACTTGCTTTGGTTCGCAATATTATTGAAAGTATCAATGGCCGTATATGGTTTGAAACGGAATTGAATAAGGGTACGAAATTTCACATAGAATTTCCTTTGGTTCAGTAGTTTATTGTATATTATTAGTATATTGCGTGCAGATAACTTATGACCACAACCAATTATAATCCAGCGAAGCGATACTTCTGGGACGATTATATATTTTTAGTCGTAGAAGATGAGATCGTAAACTATAAGTTTATTGAGCTTACTTTGAAAAAGTCAGGTTCAAAGGTTTTGCATGCAAAAACAGGGCGGGAAGCAATTGATATTTGTAATTCAGAAAGAAAGATTGACATTATTTTAATGGATATTGAATTGCCTGAGATCAATGGTTATGATGCAGTGATCGAAATACGAAAAAGCAGACCAGATATTTTAATCATCGCACAAACAGCCTATGCAATGAAATCGCAAAAAGATAAGTGCTTTGAAGTTGGTTGTAACGATTACATTGCTAAGCCTTACAGCAGCGGAGACTTAATGGAGATTATCTGTAAGTACATTGAGAATTAATTCATAAGCTTTTGAAAATCTTCACCTGTAGGATTCTGGAACAATCTAAGTTCAAATTCAGGAACAACAGCCAGCAAATGATCAAAAATATTTGATTGTACAGCTTCAAAGTCAACCCATGCCTGTATTTTACTAAATACATAAATCTGTAGCGGTAATCCCTTTTCTGAAGGTTCAAGTTGTCTTACAAGGAATGTCATACCATCATTGTGGATTTGCTCATGGTTTTTAAGGTATTCTTCAATATAAATTCTGAAAGTACCAATGTTTGTTATTCTTCTTCCATTTACCAACACAGAAGTATCATAGTTATTTTCTTTGTTGTGTGCCTCAATTTCATTTAAACGACTTTCGATATAGTCTTTAATCAAATGGATTTTTTTAAACTTTTCAACCAGTTTATCATCACAAAACTTAATGCTTTTCACGTCAATGTTTATACTTCTGCAAATCCTTCTACCCCCGGATTCTTCCATTCCTCTCCAGTTTTTAAATGATTCAGTCATCAAACTGTAAGTAGGAATGGTTGATATTGTTTTGTCCCAATTTTGAACTTTAACTGTATTTAAGGTTATATCAATAACGGTTCCATCGGCTCCTCTGCTGGGCATTGAAATCCAATCGTCCAGCCTTACCATATCATTAGAAGTAAGCTGTATTCCTCCAATGAGTCCCAGTAAACTATCCTTAAACAGGAACATCAGGGCTGTTACAAAAACACCCAAACCAGCAATGATGCTTGCCGGGTTTTTATTAAAGAGAATAGAAACAATAAGGATAGTAGCAACAACTGCAATCAATACTTTTAATACCTGCAAGTACGCTTTTATAGGCCTGTTTTTAGCATTTGGTCTGGAGTTATAAATGGCTTCTACAGCATTGATGAATGAAAAGAATACTGCAATTCCAATTACTGCGATATATACATAAACACCAGATTTTATCAGTTCTATCCAGCCGGGAAATTCCAGCATTGCAAAACCTATTGAGTAAAAAATAACCAGTGCAGGAGCAAAATGAGAAAGATTATTGAATACTTTTTTTTCCAGTAAAACATCATCCCACTTGGTCTTGCTTTTCAGAATTATTCTTTGCAATACAGTAAGAATAATTTTTTTTGTAACGTAATTCGCAATGATACTCAATATGGCTATTGCAATAATAAATATGAATGTTTTTACATATACAGCCTGTATGTGGCTTAAGTCAAAATTTTCGATTAGCCAGTTTTTGAAATTGCTAAGTAAAAGGGGTTCGTTCAAGTGTTGCAGGTCTAACATGTTTTTAGTTTTTTGTATAGTACAAATTTATAACTTTAAGGGAATTTACAGAATTACTTTTGATATGAAATCAGGAATTATATGTTTTTTACTGATGATAGTTACTTCAGTTGGCTGGAGTCAAAATTATTCAGAATTGTTTGATACAACGTCTTTGCGCTTAGATTTTATTCATGCCGGACAGTTTGATACTGAAGAATATTATTTACATAAAATGAGCCAATTGCCTTGGTATTCGGGGCCAAAGGATATACTGATAGATCCGCTTGAAGTTGGAATGTATCGGTTGACTTTAATTCAAAATGGAAAAACTATTTATACCAGAGGTTACAGTACGCTTTTCGAGGAGTGGCAGACAACCAAAGAGGCAAAAAGTGAAAAACGCAGTTTTGAGGAAACACAGTATATTCCAATGCCCAAAGGGAAAGTTGTATTGAAACTGGAAACTCGGGATTCTGTGAATAATTTCAAAAGTATATATGAAATGACATTAAACCCGGATTCTGTTTATATTGAAAAAGGGCCACGAACTGTTTATGATTTTGAAGCAATCAGAGACAGAGGGTATTACGGTAATAAAGTCGACATTGTAATTTTGCCGGATGGTTTTGCCCGGGAACAAAAAGATTCATTCAATTTATATGCTTATAATTTTATGGAGAAACTATTGGATTGTCCTCCGTTTAATGAACATAAGGATGACATTAACTTTTATACTGTTTGGCATGAAAGCGAGGAGATTGGAGCTGATCTTCCTGGAGAGGATGTGTGGGTTCGGTCATACTTGGATGCAAGTTTTTATACTTTTGGTTCAGAAAGATACCTGATGACCTACAGTGTGCATAAAGTAAATGATATGGCATCCAGTGTTCCTTTTGATCAGATTATTATTTTAAGCAATACTGAAAAATATGGGGGCGGAGGCGTTTATAATTATT
>PKSZ01000105.1 GCA_002869425.1 Marinilabiliales bacterium | reverse complement strand
CATATTGTTGAAGCGCTGAGTAAAAGTAAAGATATCCATCTGGTTGCAATAGGACGTAAAACTGAATATTTTAATAATGTATCAAAGGCTCTTGAAAAGCACAAACTATGCGATCGTTTTCACTATCTGGATGGTGTTCCATTTCAAGAATTTCCAGCAATATATCAGATGGCTGAAATATTTATCTATCCATCTTCATATGAAGGCTTTGGAATACCCATAATTGAAGCAATGGCTTCAGGCATACCTGTTATTACTTACGATACTGCCGGCACAAGAGAAGCTGCTGGTGAAGCTGCTGTCTACTGCAAGCCCGGCCAAACGGAAAATATGGCCGATATAATCAACAAATTAATGAACGATGCAGGATTCAAAAAAAGCCAACTTGAAAAAGCAAATCAGCACATAAGACAATTCGCAGATGAACAAATAGCATCCCGTTTGGGATCCGTTTATAAAAAAACAATGGAACAATGAAAGAGGAAATTAATCGAGCACTGGAAATTCTGATAAATGGCGGTATCATCCTTATGCCCACAGATTCTATCTGGGGACTTGCCTGCGATGCAACAAACCAGGAAGCTATTGAAAAGATTTATGCCATAAAGAAAAAAACGGATCATAAAGCCATGCTTATATTGCTAAGCAATGCCAACAGACTCTATCAATACATTAAGGATATACCAGACATTGCATGGGAGCTTATAGATAACAGCGTTAAACCTCTTACTATTATTTATCCAAACGCTAAAAACCTCCCTGAATCCATCATGGGAACAGATAAGTCTATTGGTATTCGTATTGTTGATGAGCCCTTTTGCAATCAGCTTCTCGAAAGATTTAAAAAACCTATCGTTTCAACTTCTGCCAACATCTCAGGAGTCAATTTTCCACCTACATTTGCCCATATTTCAGATCAGATAAAAAAACAAGCAGATTATATTGTGGACTACAAGCAAAACATAACAGATGAAGGAAAACCTTCTGAAATTATTAAATTAGAAAAAGACGGAAGCATAAAAATCTTAAGAAAAGCTTAATTTATCATCATCTGATTTCTCCAAGCCAGCTTTCTTTATACAAGGCATCTATACAATGTAATATGCATTACCAATTATTCTGAATAAGCATAATGAATTGCTAATTCTAATTTATTACTTTTGCAAACATGACCAGCAATTTTTTCTTCAAAAAACATACCCCTCGTTGGATTATTTTCATAATGGATATTTCCATTGTGCTGGTTTCTATATCAATGGCCTATCTTCTAAGATTCAATTTCTCCATACCAGATAACGAAATGTGGCGAATGTTTTATACTATTCCTTTTGTTATAGGGGCAAGAGGAATCAGCTTTTTAATAAGCAGGGTATATTCGGGGATTGTTCGTTATACGGGAACCCGGGACGCAGAAAAAATTGTATTTGTTGTTGCGCTTGGTAGCTTGTTTTTCTTTTTAACAAACATTATCACTTACAACTTCATTCTGGATAAATTTCTAATTCCTATATCGATAATCATCATTGATTTTCTAATCACTGCATTTATGATGATCTCAATCCGGGTATTAATTAAAACACTTTACCTGGAATTCAGCCATTCCGGCAATGAAAAAATCAACACTATAATTTTTGGAACCAGTGAGTTTGCTCTAATCACGAAAAGGACACTAGAAAGAGATGAAGGAAAAAACTATAAAGTAGTTGCATTCGTTGACAACACACAACGCAATGTTGGTCAGAAACTGGAAGGGGCTCCAATTCATAACATAACGCAACTTGAAAGCCTGCTTGAAAAAAAGAAAGTAACGCACTTTATTTTTGCAAAGGATAAAATTCGCTCAAAAATAAAGACAGACATAATTGATAAATGCCTGAGTAAGAATGCCAAAGTCTTATCAATTCCTCCAGTTCAAAAATGGATAAATGGAGAGCTAAGTTTTAACCAAATCAAAAAAGTAAAAATTGAGGACTTACTGGAAAGACCTGAAATAAAACTGGACATTACAAAAATAAAACAAAAATTACAGGGTAAAACCATATTGGTTACAGGTGCTGCAGGTTCTATCGGAAGTGAAATTACAAGGCAATTACTCGGCTTCAATCCAGGAAAAGTAATCCTTGTAGATATTGCAGAATCTGCTCTATATGATATAGAACTGGAGATAACTGAAAAAGGGAAAGCAAATCTCTCAGAATTCATCATCGGAGACATAACAGACCTGGAAGGGATGGAAAAAATCTTCCGTGAGTTTAATCCACAATGTATTTATCACGCAGCTGCCTACAAGCATGTTCCTAGGATGGAAAAGCATCCTGAGCAAGCTGTGAAAGTTAATATAAATGGCACAAAAAACATTGCAGACTTAGCCGGTAAATATAATGCAGAAATGTTTGTTATGATATCTACGGATAAAGCCGTGAATCCTACAAACATTATGGGAGCTTCCAAGCGGATAGCAGAAATGTACATCCAAAGCCTTGGCACCGATTGTTCTACAAATTATGTAACAACAAGGTTTGGAAATGTACTGGGTTCAAATGGTTCAGTAATTCCACGTTTTAGAAAACAAATAGAAACCGGAGGTCCTGTAACAGTTACGCACCCGGAAATCTCAAGATATTTTATGACAATTCCCGAAGCCTGTCAGCTTGTTCTTGAAGCCAGCAGCATGGGCAAGGGTGGAGAAATTTTTGTTTTCGACATGGGAAAATCAGTTAAGATTGTAGATCTTGCAAAAAAGATGATCCGATTATCCGGGCTGGAAATTGGGAAAGACATACAATTGAT
>PKSZ01000304.1 GCA_002869425.1 Marinilabiliales bacterium | reverse complement strand
CGAGTATATCGTCAATTTGTCTGTGGCCATACATCCATGTTTTCATTGTTTCAGAAAGGATTTCTCCTTGCTTATTCATTGAATGCATCTTTGTATCAAACAATAGTTTTTTGAAATTATTGTAATAGAATTTATTCGATTTGGAACCTCCAAATTGGTCGGCAAAACCATCTGAGAAAAGATAGAATTTATCACCTTCGTTATAATTGATTGTATAATTTATAAAGGTTTCATAAGCTTTTTCGTGCGTTTTTCCAATGGGGCAATTGTTGCCAACATATTCTTCAATATTATTGTTTGAAATTTGTATTAAAGTCTGAAGAGCGCCTGAAAAAACTATTTGTTTCTTCTCCTTGTCAATACAGCAGAGTGCAATATCCATCCCATCTTCTATATCTTCATTATCGTCAGATTGATCCAGAAATTTTATGGTTAATAATTCGCGCATTAGATTCAATATTTCTGCAGGATCGCATACAAGATTGGTACTAGAGATTTGTTCAAGTAGGTTATGGCCAATAATGCTCATAAAGGCTCCCGGAACTCCGTGTCCTGTGCAATCTGAGACAGCAAGAAGAATCTTGTTTTCAATTCTTTTTAACCAATAAAAATCTCCTGAAACAATATCGCGGGGTTTATAATAAATGAAATGTTTAGGGAAAATACTATTGAAGAATTTTTCGTCTGGAATGATTGTATTTTGAATTCTCTTCGCATAAACAATGGAGTCTAAAATTTGTTTGTTACGCTTGGATAATTCCTTGTTTGTTTCTCCAAGTTTTTCCGTCTGAGCTAAAATTTCCTCTTTTTGCTGAAGTATTTCTTCATTTTGTTCCATGATTTCAGCATTTCGTTCCCGGATTTCATTTTCCGCTTTTTTTATCTTTTAAATATCTGAATCAATGGCTATTATCTTTTTCAGATTCCCTGATTCATCTACAATGGTATTGAGTGTAGTTTGAACCCATAATTCTTCACCATTTTTTGTTTGTATAGGTGCTTCGTAAGACACAGATCCTTTATTTTCAATACAATTGTTGATAATTTTCTTAATTTGTGGATTTACGCTTGTCTTTGCAATATTATTCCCTTTCACGGCAATAAATTCATCAAAGCTGTATCCATACATCCTGATAAAACCATCATTTACCCATTCGAGATTGCCTTGTGCATCCGCAATAATGACAGCATTGTATGTTTCACTGGCAACAATTGAGAGTTTCTCAAGTTCTTTATTAATTATAGAGAGTTCATTAGCTTGTGCCTTTATTTCTTTGTTCTGTGACCTTATCGTGGCCGTTCTTTGTTCTACTTGATATTCAAGTTCTTTACTTCTTTGCTTTTCTCTTCTTAATCTCAAGTAAAATAAAAACCCGGTCAAACCTGCAATACCAAAAATAACCAATATGTAAAAAGTAAAAGTTTCGTAGAAATGTGGCTTTTTGATAATTCTTATTTCAACAGGTTTTTCATTACATATACCATCACTGTTACATGAATATAGCTTGAATGTGTACTCGTCTGGTGGAAGATTGGTATAAACGGCTTCACGATTAATTGTCGTTTCTGTTGGGTGATTGTCGAAACCTTCCATAATATATTTAAAGTGAATCTTGGAACCAGATCTGAAATTGATACCCGTAAATTTTATTCTCAATCTTTTCTTATCGGGTTGCATTACTATTATTGTATCATCAAAATAGGCCGTACTGTCAACCTGAATTATTTCAATTTGGGTAATGGGAGGGTTTTTGTTTATCCCAATATTTTCTGGAAGAACAGATGTAATTCCATTATAGGTGGCAAACCAGAATCTGCCATTCTTGTCTCTGATACTTCTGCTATTGGCAACACATTGACTTTCTTTAATGCCATCATTTTCGTTGTAAATATTGCATTTTACATTTGATATTTCATTATTGAAATATTCATTGAGTTCATTTTTGGAAACGGTGAAAATCCCATCATTGCATGTAATCCAGAAAGTATTGTTGTCGTCTTCCAATATTTGAAAAACATTGTTAGATGCCAACCCATTCTGATCAGTTATACTTTGAAATATGTTGTTTTTATATCGAGTCAAGCCACCATTACATCCAATCCAGATGGTTCCTTCATTATCTTCATAGGTTTTAAATATTACATTTCCGGCAAGGCCATCATTAACCGAATAGCTATGAAAGTTTTTACCATCCCATATAGCTATACCATCCCGGGTTCCTATCCATATATTGTGTGAACGATCTTCAAAAAGAGATAAAATAAAATCGTTGGGCAAGCCATCTTTTCTGTTGAGTTGAGTTAGTGTTTGGTTCTCAAGTATATTGAGACCATTTTTTGTGCCAATCCAAAGTTTATTTGTATGATCCAGACATAGTGTTCGCACATAATTGTCAGATAATCCATCATCAATGGTATATTTTTCAGTTGTTTCATTTTTATATTTGATCAGTCCTGAAGGCGTACAAAACCATGTATTGCCAACATTATCAATTAATATATCCCTGATTGTAAATTTTTGTAATGTATTGAAATTAATGTTGGTAAACTTCCCGTCTTTAAACGTATATGCACCATTTAGAGTTCCGATTAGAAGGCCATTATCTTTGGTTTCTAATATTGAATAAACGATTTTAGAGCCAAGGCCTTCTGTTTCGCTATAAGACGTGAATTTACTTGGTTGCAGCGCATAAACACCGTAATTGTATGAAGAGATCCATAGGTTTCCTTCAAGGTCTTCAGTAATATCAGTAACCCGATGTTCTTTAAATTCTTTAGAGGAAATGAAAT
>PKSZ01000432.1 GCA_002869425.1 Marinilabiliales bacterium | reverse complement strand
TACAAAGAGCTGCTGAAATTATTGGTACTGCTCCTGTAGGAACTCCTACTGCTGGTTCTCAAAGTGCAGGTGGTTTCTTTTCATTAAAAATGAAAGACAATTACTTACAGCCTGACATGAACGCTATATTTTACAATGGTAAAATGGCAAGAGTACAAGGTTTCAGAAGCGCACCCGGATATTACATCTATACTTTCCAAACATTCCCTGGAGATACTTTTTCATGGAGTACTTGGGTAGGTGCACAGCCCGGAGCAAAAACTCTATTTGGTGGTTATACCACTCATGGAGAAAGGTCTCTTAAAGGTTTTGGTAGGTCACACTATCCAGACCAATATATAAACCACATGACTATTCAGCGTAAAGGTGCCGCTATTACTGGTGATGCTAATGCAGAAAGAATCTTATGGTATATGATTCAAAAAGGTGACCAAATGAGTAAAGGTTGGCTTTATTGGATTGAGATGCAGGCAAGAGCCCAATTCTTACTTGAAGATGAATTCCAAAAATGGTGGGGTAAATCTACTATGAAGGACTCATTAGGAAACTTACTTACTACTCCTTCAATGTCAGATCCTGAAACTGGTATGCCTATTACAGCCGGAGACGGTTTAATTGAGCAAATCAAAGGAGCAAATGACCTTGAAGCCTCAGGTAGTGATGGTTTAGCTGAATGGGATGACTTCTCAGACTTAATTCGTGAAGTTAAGAAGCATACTAATGATACAGGTGGAAGATTATTCTACATTGTAACTGGTGCTGACGGAATGGAGAATGTTCATAATAAAGCATTATCTCATGGAATAACAAATTACAATTTGACTCAAAATATTACTCAAAGTAATAAACCAGGAGGAGGAACTCCTTCAATCGGTTTCAATTTCCAAACTTTGAATATCTTAGGTCAGACATTAGTATTTGTTGAAAATCCAATGATGGATGATGCCGAGAAATTCCCACGCAGACTTTCAAACGGTCGTTTAGCAATGTCTAATACATATTACTTAGTTGATGCATCCAGAAATGAAACTGGACGTCCAAATATCGAAATTCGTACAAGAGGACGTAGAGGTGTTAACCGTAATATGGTATATTACTACTTGAACGGAATGACAGGTGATGGAAAACCAATGACAGCAGTAGATGCTAAGGAGTTCCAAATGCTTAAAGAGAACATGTTTGTTATTTATAACACTAAGTCTTGCGGTATTATTTCACCTCCAGAAACTGCATAATTAATGGCGGCCTTAGTGCCGCCTTTTATTCATTTTAATATATCTCTCTCATGAATACAATAGTAACAAAAAAAGAACGTGATGAAATGCCTTATATAGTTTATGGTAAGGACGTAAAGGTAAAAGTAGTTGACTTTGATAAAGTATCACAAGCAATATTAAAGTCACGTAAAGATGCCGGCATGTCTAATGTTGTAGAACTAAAGGCTATCAGAATCGACAAAAACAAAGAGTTAAGTGATACTATATCTTGGAGTAAAGACCATAGTACTGGAATTTATTATGGAATACCAATAGGTTTCCATGTAGACGGAAACGTAAAGTGGCGTAAAATTTTACTTCAGGAATATAATACATTTAATCTTAAAAATCCTGATGAAATGCAGAAATGGATAGTCTGTAGAATGCATCCACATGTAAAGGGTTCTCCTTTCGAATCAGCAGATCCAAAATTCTATGTATATGATGCTGACGAAGAAGCCTCAATGAAGTTTTCTAAAGCTACATTAGTAAGTAAATCTATTAATGCAGCTCAGAAAATGGCAACAAAACGTATTTTGAACTTCCACAGATTCCTTGATTTACCAACTCCTGAGGAAGTATCTCCTAAGAGAATCAGAAATGAAATTGTTGCATTTGCAATGGAAAATCCTGAAGAATTTAATAATAAATTTAATTCTCCGGGTAGAGAATACTACGAAATCTATTCAGCCGCTAAACATTTAGGAGTAATTATATACTCTCCTGAAAATGGTTTTTCTTTTAAAGGAACATTTTTAGGTCATACTGATATTGAGGTCATAAGGTTCTTAGAAGAAGATACTGTAACTTTAACAGCAGTTAAAAATAGAGTTACTGAACTTGACAATGAGCAAGCTCAGTTTACCGATAAAAAAGAGGACAAAAAATAAACGCTTAAAACTATAATCATGAATACAGTAGCAATACATTATAAAACACTATTTTACTTAGACTCAGTTAGAAGTCCGAGATTTAAACCCTCAACAATAGATAAAGCTGTAAACGCAGCCATCAGTGATATCATTCTTGACAGGTATAATAATATCAGGAAAAGGCAAAAGGAATACTCTTTTCAATCTGAACAAAGACTTCGTGATGAATTGTACAGTATTGTTAAAAAAAGTGGAGATTTAGTTCCTACTAATGATGTTATTGCTATAAGTAGTATTACTGATTATTGGCTGTTACTTGCTTTAGAAGTTTATATCAGTGGAAAACAAATAAATACAATTCCATTAACTTATGATGAGAAAAACATCATAGAAAACAATCCTTACACCAGACCATCAATACTTTACCCTCAAAGGGTATACCGTATAGAGAGTTCTAGCGGAATAGAAATAATATTTGGAGATGTTGGAAGTTTTGAAAAAGGAATTGCATATTATTTGAAAAAACCTGCGAAATTTGATATCGGAACTAAAATTGATGATACATCAACTGAAATAGAATCTGGTACTAAAATAGTAGGATATGTTGATAGTACTTATGATATTTACAGCACAACTGGAGGTATTATGGGTTCAGGCACTTTA
>PKSZ01000222.1 GCA_002869425.1 Marinilabiliales bacterium | reverse complement strand
ATAGAGTAAGCAACAAATACAGAAACGTTTTTCAAGGTTTTTACAAGAATTTCATCATTTGCAACTTTTGGAACTTTGATTTTATTTCCAAATTCAACACTTGATGTTCTTTTGTTTCTGGATAAAGTTCTTTTAAATATTACGGCAGGCTGAGTACCTGGATAAAACATCAGGCTCTCGTTATAAACATGCCCTGCATCAACTTTAATTGAATATACATGCTTTACTGAACCCACATAAAAAACAAGTTCCAGTACACCCGGCTTTTCAGCTGTTTCATCAAAAGCAAATGCTTTGAAGTCGATTTCCTCATCTTTACCATCTACTGTGTTAAAAACAAAGCTCCTGATAAAGTCAAATGCTTTGATCAAATTACTTTTACCTGAGGCATTGGCTCCATATACCATTGCCATTTTTAGTAACCTTACTCCAGGAGCAGGTTCATGCACATAATAATCTTCAAGTGTCTTATCAGAAGTAGCTTCAAAACTAAAAACCACCTCGTCTTTGAAGGATAAAAAGTTCTGTATTCTTAGCTCTTGTATCATTTCTATTTCTATTTTATGTAATTTACTTGCAAATATACGAAATAAAAACATAAAAAGCAAGTCTTTTTGCGATTTTTGTAATATTATTACATATTTTCAACATAGAGAAGAAAGCATAATTAAATAATTTAGCTCACTTCTATGTCATATTTGTCTGTTAACCTTTGTTCTATACGCAAAAGAAGATTAAAAACAAAGTCAAAATAAACTCTTGCATTAGCCTCTGCAAAACCTGCAATCTGAATTGCTTGTATTTCCGGAATTAGCTTTTGGTTTACTGAAACCTCCTTCAATTTACCTGGATTACTGAAGCTGCCCTCATACATAACGACATTATCAGGATATTTCTTCATGATCTTTTCTACATCTGCATGTGAAAAGCCATTTCTTACCATGTCCCTGACTATATCATTCAGAAAACTTTTTTCCTGCTCATTAATTAAATTCTTCTCACGACATATTTTTATTGTTTCCCAAAGTTTGAGATTCCCATACTGTTGAGTAGGTTTGGCATATGCATCATTCCATTTATCAACAGGTTTTGGTCCAATTCCAGCTTCATTTTTTATCAGAGCAACTTTTAATAGTCTTTCAATAAAATGATTTGTTAGTGTGATTGCTGCCCTGTTTAATTCAAGAATAAGGCATTTATTAATTTCGAAAATAAGCGTGTTAAATTCACACAGGACTTTTAGTTCAAAGTCAAAATAGCTTGAAAGTTCATTGTAGTTCTTTGCAAGCTTTTCGCTAAAATCTTTTTCAAAAATCTTCTTTTCCATATTAATTGTGGTTGCCAAAATACTTCTGCACCAAAGCCCCAAACAACTCCTCGCTATATGCCAGGCTTTCTTTTGCCTTTTCTTTTTGCTGCTCTATGTTCTTAGTCGCTATTTTGAAGTCTTGTTGAATCTTAATCGGAGCCAATATCACTGGGAATTTTTTTAACTGAGTTGAATTAACTGTAGCTATTCCAGTTGTTTGTTTAGCTGCTTTTAGGAAGTATCTTTTCCCATAATTCGAACCTATTAATGTGCTTAAATAAATTTCATTCAATTCTTTACATGTAATTCGTACTCTGTAAATATGATTTTGATGAATACAATTCTCAATTTCTCCATTCCAAACAGCTCCTCTGCCAAGTTTATCAGGATCACCTCCCTCTGTAAGTAAGATATCTCCAGAAATCAATTTATATTTTTCAAAATCTGAATGTAAAACATCAATAGTTTTTATTTCATCAAGAACCAAGTGCCCGTCCTGAACATTTGCAACTCTCATATATGGTAATGTTATCAGCTCTTTTCCAATTAATTTTCGTCCTTTTGTAACACCTGATACAACTTCTGAAACTTCAGAAAGCATTTTTGTTTCCCACCCCTTCGGATTTGTAACCGGATCGCCAAACATATCGAGGAAAATGGCTTGTTGCAGGTCGTTGTAATCCTGCAGCAGTTCTTTGTTTTTCTGGCGGAGGGCATCGGCTTTGTCGAGTACCTCAGCTATGTGTTTTTGTTCGGGGAGAGGAGGAAGGGGGATTTCATGTTCTTCAAGCCATTTTGTGGACATATTTTTTTGAGCAATTCCAGCTGAACTTTGAATTGCATTAAACTCAAATACATCTGTATTAAGATAATGATACAAGTATTTATTATCTAATATATCAGACTTTGGTCTTAATGAACAGACTCTCTGATTTAAAAAAGCAGGCATTAATTCTTTTTTTAATACTCCAACTCTACCAACATTACCTGTTAATGACATTAAGATATCATTTTCAGACAATAAATACCTTTTTAATTGACTCTTCAATTCAATTGGATAATACTGAGGATTGTTGTCAATAATAGTTCCTTTTTGAACATTTGTTATCCTAATAACTCTTACTCCTTCATTTGTGTATTCCTTACTTTTAAAGGCATAGCCATTAAGTATTTCAACAAATTCTCCTAATCTTACCTTTCTCATTTCAACAAACCCTCCAAATCTTTCATTAACTGTTCACGTTCCTGATCCAGCTTACGAATGCCTTTTCGCTTATCATTCCCATTGATAATATCCTTTGGACTATCATATTTCACTTCCTCATACACTATTTCCTGATAAAGATTGAAAGAGAGATTATAATCCTCATTTCTGATGTCATCTGCCGGTACAAAAAAATGAATGGCAGTTCGATCAGCTCCAAAATCATCAGCAAGTGAACCATCTATAATGGTTTTATATTTCTCAATGATATCGGGGATGT
>PKSZ01000238.1 GCA_002869425.1 Marinilabiliales bacterium | reverse complement strand
GATCAAAAGTTCAAACCTCTTTACAAAGCGAAAAAAAAGTATAGGCATGAGCAATATGAAAAAGCGATACAGATGTATATAAGGTTGTATAAAGATGGCCTTAGTGATAAGTTAATAATGAGACAGCTTAAAAGTAGTTTTGCCCTGTGTGAAGCTTCATTTTATAGGATTATTCCTGTTAAACAAATAAAGAAAGAAATTCCTCGCTAGTACACATTAAACAAAATGATATGGAAACCACTACTGTAATTATTATTAGTTCACTTGTTCTTATATGTTTAAACGTATTGTTATACGTGAAAATACATAAATCAAATGACGATCATAAAGAATTCGTTCAGAACAAGTACGATGCATTAAAGCAAGGCATCAAAAATATTAACGATTACCAGGCAGTTTTAAACGGCCTGTATGATATGCAGCAAAAAGATTTTTTTGAAGCTATACAGAGCAATTACCAGGACCACAAAAATGAATTAAAACTGTACTTCAGGGATCTTGTAGAAAAGGTTGAATACAACAAATGTCTTATCTCAGAATTTAAAGCTTCACAAATCGATTTTTCAACTGAGCTTCAAGACACCCAGGCATCGATTCTTGCTGTGCAAACCAATCTTCTTAATATTTTACGACTTACCATATACCGCCCCATCGGCAGCTCTGTAATACATGTTGCTAAAATAAGAAGCAGTGTTTCAGCCAATTTTTTAAAGCAGGTTGGACAGCATTTTATGGCCAATAAGCAGAATTGCACACGAACGGAGTATTATGTAAATGGCAACATATACTACTTAACAGATTCTCCCGACCTGGTAGATGCAGTAAGTCGGCAAAAGTGGCATAAGTTTTCTACAATAACAGATGCCATTAATTATATCGTTTCACAGGAAAAAAACAACATAAATTTAACATGCAAACAAAGAAAGGAGGTAGACGAAAGGCAGCAAGAACTAGCACAAGTAACTAACTAAAAAAAAGCCTGAAAATGGATTTAGAGCAAAAATTTAATGAGCTCCAGGATACACTTAATTTAATTCTTCAGCAAAACAAAAGGGATACTGTTATGCTTGAAGAAGAGATCCAGACGGTTCTTGATTTAGAGCTTGGAACTGTTCAGGTTGCTTCATACCTCGGATTGTCAAAATCTGAAGCAAACAGGAAGCGTGCTTCCGGTATTATTCCGGGATCTTACAAACTGGGAGGTAGAAACTATATAAAACTAAAAGACCTGCTTGTATATCAACGCAGCAGGTCTTAATTCTCAACCTCAAGCGAATAACCGCTAGTCCGCAAAAACAGTTGTTAAACGCTTGAATCAAAAGGTATACAAATATATGAATAAAATATCATATCCACAACAGTCGTATAAAGATTGTAAACAAGCGTTAAACAATTATTGGACTGCTTACAACGATCTGGTAAAGATAAAAGGCTGTAACAACAAGATTTGCAAGCCACAAACACTAAAACAAAGCCACAAGGGCACAATGCTATTGCTTATAAAAGCATATGCAGCAATGCTATTCGATAACAATAGAACGTTTCGTGATATGCCTGAATATCGTGAACTGGATCCCGGGAACCTTCCCGGACTATTTACCAATCGCGTAAAAATAAGCAAGGCAGTAGGCTGCTCTCCATCAACTGCATACAGACAAATTGAACGTCTCCAGGAAGCCGGAATGATTATAGACAAAAAATTTCATGGTACCAGGCGCGATTTTGAACTGTTTATCAACCCCGATTTATTGTTAATAATCGATCTTTTAAACCCAAATTATACCCCAAACAGCCCCTTATTGTCTGATGATCCAGATACGCATTTTCGGGCAATTGCTGATGCATTGCGTGCAAAACGGTCGCTACATAATATACGAGACAATAATAACAATTTAACAAGTACTGTTAAAAGGAGTGACGGAACAAGCCCAGCTGCGGTTCAGGAATCAGAAAATCGATCAACTCCCGGTGTAAACACGAAATCCGTCAACCGTCAAGAAGGTGAAAAAAATAACGAGACCACAGGAAAAAATACGAAACCTGCGGTTTCTTGCCCCCCCGGTTCCGCGCGCCCCCCCCAAAAAGAAAAACCAGATCTTGATTGGTATAAGGAAAGGTTCACAAATTGGTTCATCGGTTTGATGATTCAGGTACTTTACGCAGGAAGAAATATCTACCCCGGGGAAGAGCTTGCTGCAAAACAATATTTCAAAGAGATCTATCTTGCCAAAGTCACCAATACTTCACAGCTTGGTAAACTCGAGCTTCAATTCAAATGGAGAATACATGCAGTAGAGCGATACTGCAAAAACAAAGGCTACAAAATAGAAAACTATCCGCGCAGATACCTTGATGTAAACAATTATCGAAGCGGTTTTACCCAAACAAGAGACTGGTATTTGAAACATATTCAAAACCTGAAGCGAAAACAGCAAATATCAATTAAGCAGAAAGATCATCGAAAGCTAATGAGGTATTTCAATCTCATGCTGGACAACTGGGGATCTCTCTCAACATATAACCGTTGTATTTCCGGTATTCGCGACAAAATACCACACCTAGAAGATGATTTCAACAGATGGATCCAGGAGGGAAAAATGTCTGATCACACACGGAACGAAAACTTTGCTCAAAACGCAAATAAATACACAGATAACGCAAATAAATACACAGATAACGCAAATTAATTCACTTAAAAACCAACTATCATGAAACATTTACTCATTAGAAACATGTATGATCAAACAGGAAAAATGTTTGATAAGCTGCTGAAAGAAACAAATCAATCAGCTGCTTCTAAAGCTGCAATTATTGCAG
>PKSZ01000581.1 GCA_002869425.1 Marinilabiliales bacterium | reverse complement strand
ATCTTTGCTGTATATCCAAACGGTGTAAGGGTAAATGTTCCCAATGATCCTGCATTGAAAGCAACAGGCAGTAAAGGAGGATTTGCAGTTGGCGGTTTTAGCCCTGCAAAATCAGAAGTACAGGAATATCTTCGGGTTACGCCGGATAGTGTTCGTGTTTACATAGACGATGAGTACACTGATTCCAAAGCAACAGGCAGCAAAGGAGGCTTTGCTGTGGGAGGTTTTAGTCCGGCAAAAGGAAGTTTAACAAACAACTATTTGTTTGTTCAGGACGACAGTAGTCGTGTATGGACAGACGGTGATGGTGGTTTTGAAATTCTCGACCTTGCCACAAGCTCAACAAACTACATGGATCTTACGCCAAACAACTACTTTATTGGCCATGAAAGTGGTCAGAAAGTTCAGGCAAACTATAACTCCACTTTTGGTTATCAGACAGGAAAAGAATTAATATGGGGTGCACAAAATGTGTTTATTGGCTACCAGGCAGGAATGAACAACGATGAGTCGATGAATGTGTTTATTGGAGCTTCAGCGGGGACAAACAGTTCTTCTGTTAGCAGTATTCTTATTGGAAAAGAAGCAGGAATGGAAAGTGCAACTGCAAATTCTATCCTGATAGGAAATGGAGCTGGCAAATATGCTTCTGGAGATGCCAATACCATTATAGGTTTTTATAGTGGATATCTTTCTACCAACACAGGTGCTTACAATTCATTTTTTGGAAACCAAAGCGGTTCTTACAACACAACAGGTTACAACAATTCAATATTTGGCTATAAAGCTGGTTTTTACAACTATACTGGTAGAAGCAACTCCATTTTCGGCTTTGAATCCGGTCTGGGTGCCTCTAGTCAATCATACGATTACTGTTCTTTCTATGGATCTTCTTCGGGCCATGCCAATACTACTGGCGATTACAATACTTTCTTGGGTTACGAATCGGGACTTGCCAATACATCTGGCTATAACAATACTTTTATCGGTGCAAGATCTGGTATAGCAAATACAACAGGTCTGAACAATATTTGCATTGGTTACCGATCGGGAGGATCAAATTCTACAGGTAGTGGAAACACAATGGTGGGTTATTACTCAGGGTACAATACAACCGGATCGAACAACGTAATGCTGGGTAATTATGCAGGATACAGCGAAACAGGATCTAACAAGCTGTATATCGATGTGAGTACTACATCATCTCCTTTAATTTATGGTGAATTCGACAATAACCAGCTAAGGTTCAATGTTGTAAAAGCACAAGTAAATCATTCAAACAGTGGTTCTTCCAGTGGTCTGGGTATAAACAATACAGTAACCAGTAATATATGGAGAATATACCAATCCAGCTCAAGCGACAGGCTTAGATTATACTACAACACCGACTTACGGGGTGAATTTGATATTGCATCAGGAGCTTACTCAACTGTTTCAGACATCTCGTTTAAGAAAAACATTGAAGATTATCCCTCTGTTTTAGAGAATGTACTACAGCTTTCACCCAAGAAGTACCATTTTAGATCACAAAACAACGAAGAAGTTAAGTATTCTGGTTTTATAGCACAGGAAATCAAAGACATATTTCCTGAACTGGCACGCTACGACCAGGCAGACGACACTTATACTGTTGATTATGCTGGCTTTAGTGTTGTAGCCATCCAGGCAATCAAAGAGCAACAAAAAATAATTGAAGAAATCCAGCAGGAGCTTAAGGAGCTTAAAGAAAAGGTAGAGTCGAGATAAAAACCAAGCTATTATTCTTCCTTAATAAATCGATACCGGATATCCGCATTGAGATAACCTGAAGACATACTTTTATACTTCAGCACCAGCTGCATTTCATCATTTGACAAACCCAATAGTTCATACTGCGACATATTGGATATTTCACTTTCGCTTACTGCAAAACCAATATAGTCAGAATAGTTTCCGGCAAATTCTTCTATGTACTGATCGTAATAGACAATTGGAGTTGAAACCCAAATACTTTCTTTGTTTTCTCTCCAGTCCCAGGTTCCCTCATATTCGTAAAATCTATTCACGAAGTAACCCCTGATCTGTACCCGATAAGTATATGTTTTATCCTCCCTAATCGTCAACAACATATAATAATTTTCAGCATTGACATAGAATCCGGAGGCTTCCCGAACCTTTTTGTACCTAAAACTCTCGTTTACACTTCCATCCATAAAATACTGATAATCCATGTATAAACCATCATAAATAGTTATGATATGCCCTGACACATAACGTAAATGCCATTCTCCAACGATTCTTTTATCCCTGCTTCTCAATGAAATAAATGGATCTTCCTCTCCTTTTCTACACGATAAAAAAGAGAATAAAAATAGAATAATAACTACAACACCTAATCTTTTCAAAATTCCATTTTTTAATTGTACAAACATCAAACACATGCAGTTTTTCATATTATACATTATAAGGTTTCACTCCGTATCGTTCGTAACACGCGAATATATTAAAATTAATCTATTAATAAATTCAAATAATAATTCTTGCAATAATCTAAGCAATTTTTAATCGAATAGATAGCTACAATACTGTTCTCATTTAACTTGAAAATCAAGAGCATACTAATTGTATCCTTATATCTTTTTAAATTCTTAGAATTAAGATTAAAACTGTCTCAATATTGAGACACCCTCACAATCTGCAATTTCGCATACGCCTGATTTACTGACTTATACAAATACAACAAGACAATGGAACATGATTTGCAAATTAAAATGAAAATGCATTATTATGAAAAAACTGTCACTTATTCTGCTGATTCTATTTATAGGTTCATATTCTTT
>PKSZ01000356.1 GCA_002869425.1 Marinilabiliales bacterium | reverse complement strand
TATTCAGGATGAAAGTGGTGATTATGAGGTTATGCAAACTCGCAATCATAAAAAGATTCATGGTCAGAAATGTTACCAATGGAGGGTGAAGAATAAGGAGCAAAACACAGAGATTGCTTATTGGGTTTTTGATGGAAATTTCGATTTCTTTGATGATTTTCTTCGATTGTGGAACAGGACTGAAAAACACTCGAGTTATTTTTTACATATTCCGGAAACCAATGGTTATTTCCCGATGCTGAGTGTTGAGAGAACTTCACTGAGGGATAAAAAAATGAGATTGGAAGTGCTGAATATCAATCGAACTGTTCTTGATGATTAGCTTTTTACAATCCCACAAGATTATAAGCCATACGACCGTTAATAATTCTGTCTAAACGTATAGGATAATCCAGTAGTTTCTATTTTACAATTGTTTCCAAGGATAAAAGGCATATTGATTTCTTGATGCCCCGAGGGAAAATTGAAACATACAGGAATTTTATGTTTATGTGTATGTGAAGCAATAATTTCTTGTGCAGTTTGGCCATAAGGATCATTGTTGTCTTTCATGTCTGTCATGCCACCTACAATTAAGCCTTTTATATTAGAAAAAATATCACCAAGCGCAAAGTTCATTAACATTCGGTCCAGGTGATATAAGTACTCATTTAAGTCTTCAATGAACAATATTTTATCTTTTAATTTAGCATCTATTTTGGTCCCTCTAATACTATAAAGAACGGATAGATTTCCTCCTGTAATCTCTGCTTCGAGTTTATTAATAGAACATAAGTTTGATTTTTTAAAAGTATAATGAATGGGTGTGCCCATTAAAACATTTAATAGTTTGAGGAGATTTTCATCTTTTTTGTTTTGTGTATAGTTTACCGGCATTGTGCCATGAATACTTGCTATCCCTAATTTGTTTACCGTTGAATGTATTGCTGTTATGTCGCTATATCCTACAATCCATTTAGGTTTGCTTTGCAGTACCGACCAATCCACCATATCAATGATTCGGGCAGAGCCATAACCTCCTCTTGCACAAAAAATTGCTTTAATATGTTTATCATTAAGTGCATTTTGAAAATCAGCTGTGCGCTCTTTGTCAGTTCCTGCATATTGAAAGTGTTTGCTTTTTGCATGTTTACCAACAATGGCGTCAAAGCCAAGTTTTTGCAGAGTGGTTTTGGCAAAATCAATTTTCTCAGGGGCTATTGTCCCCGCTGGTGAAACAATGGCAATTTTATCACCTTTACTTAAGAATGGAGGAATAATCAAAACTTTTGGTTTTATGGTTATTGAATACAAACCTATTAAATATTAAAATCCGGACAAAGCAGCAATATTTTATTTATCAAAAATATAGCAGTTTCTTTATTTCATTTATCTTTGTCTGCCTGTTACTGAAAGGAAAAACATTATTATGAAAGATTATAAAAGATATACCGTTACAGCAGCTCTACCATATGCAAACGGACCGGTTCATATTGGGCATTTGGCGGGTGTTTATGTTCCTGCCGATATTTATACAAGATATCTTAGGCTAAGAGGGAAGGATGTTTTGTTTGTTTGTGGTTCTGATGAGCATGGTGTGCCCATTACATTGAAAGCAAAGCAAAAAGGTTGTTCACCACAGGATATTGTGGATGAATACCATTCGATCAATAAAAAGGCGTTTAATGATTTTGGGATATCTTTCGATATTTATTCCAGAACTACATCCGAGGTTCATAAAGAAACGGCATCTGATTTTTTTAGAACTTTATATGATAAAGACGTTTTTATTGAAAAGGAAAATGAACAATATTTTGATGCTGAAGCAAACCAGTTTTTGGCAGATAGGTATATTACAGGTACTTGTCCGCATTGTGGTAATGAGGAAGCTTATGGGGATCAGTGTGAGAAATGTGGTACTTCATTAAGTCCGAGAGAGCTCATTAATCCTAAATCCGCAATAAGCGGGAATAAGCCGGTTCTGAAATCCACAAAGCATTGGTATCTGCCATTGGATAACTATGAAGATTTTCTGAAAAAATGGATATTGGAAGAACACAAAGAATGGAAACCCAATGTTTATGGACAGTGTAAAAGTTGGTTAGATTTGGGTCTGCAACCTCGGGCTGTGAGTCGAGATCTGGACTGGGGTGTACCTGTTCCTGTTGAAGGATCAGATGGAAAGGTATTATACGTATGGTTTGATGCTCCTATTGGTTATATTTCAAATACAAAAGAGCATACTAGCGATTGGGAAAAGTATTGGAAAAGTGACGATACCAAGCTAGTTCATTTTATTGGGAAAGACAATATTGTATTTCATTGCATAATTTTCCCAGTTATGCTGAAAGCTGAAGGCTCTTTTATTTTACCTGAAAATGTGCCTGCAAATGAATTTCTAAATTTGGAGGGGGATAAAATTTCAACTTCTAAAAACTGGGCTGTATGGTTGCATGAATATCTGGAAGATTTTAAGGGACAGGAAGATGTGCTTCGGTATGTGCTTACTGCCAATGCTCCGGAAACCAAGGATAATGATTTTACCTGGCTTGATTTCCAGGCCAGAAATAATAATGAATTGGTAGCAGTATTGGGAAACTTTGTGAACAGGGCACTGGTATTGACCCATAAATATTATCAGGGTAAGGTTCCTTCAATTGGTGCTTTAACAAAATATGATGAAGAGGCATTGGCGCAAATTTCGGTCATTTGCTCAAAAGTAGAAAATAGCCTTGAAACGTATCGTTTGAGAGAAGCATTGAAATTTGCGATGGAGCTTGCCAGGTTGGGTAATAAATATCTTGCCGATACTGAACCCTGGGCTTTGCAGAAAACCGATC
>PKSZ01000180.1 GCA_002869425.1 Marinilabiliales bacterium | reverse complement strand
TCCTTTACGGCTTTTTACATAATATTGAACAACACCTCGTTGCTGGTCTAATCTTTGTCCGGTGACAAACAAGTTGTATTCATCAACAAAATCCTGGCTCACAAAAGTATTGATCATTGTAAAGTCAGAGAACCAACTTCTAAGCTTAAAAATGTTTTCTTGTCCTTTGCCGGTTTTCTTGTTGTATTCATTCCTTGCCTCAATAGATGTCATTTTTTGAAAACCATATGACAATTTTCCAGTATTTGATAGATTTTCAATATGTTCTATCAGGCGCAAACCAATAGCATAGGGATTTAGACCAACGCGTTGTAGTGAAGTAACACCTGCATTTAGTCTGGCATAACCTGCTTCATGACCTTTGATTCTTTTATCGCCTCTAAATAGCTTGTCGTGCCAATAGCTAGCCCATCCTTCATTGATTATTTTTGTGCGGATTTGTGGTTGAAAATACAAAGAGGTATTCCTGACAATACTTACCACTTGCTTCATCCACTGATTTTCCTCCTTGTTCATAAAGGGGGAGTGCTTTGTAATAAAATCCATTACATCAACATGTTCTGGTTTATCGTTAGCACAGTATTTTTCATACAATGAAAGAAATTCAGGATGTTTTTGTTTTACGGATGCAAAAAATATTGAATCATGTATTTCTTCATCTGTCTCGTGAATCGCATTGTATCTTTCAATTTCTCTGAAGATGTCATGATGAGAAGCCTTGACTACATGTTGTAAAAAAACATCGAAGTAATAATCAACTTTTGCAGGAGGCTCCATTTCGTTTGGAAAAGAAAGTGCTGATAGTTTTCCAAAATAACCCACAAGGTTATCCATGCTGCGACTAAACTCAATTATATAATCCACCCATCGTCCGTGATGGCTGCGAAGGTTTGCAATTAGTCTCTTGTCTGCCAGTGCTTGTCCCACAAAATCGTCATTCCATGTGTGTTCAAAAAATCGGTTGTTCTGGAAAAAATCGATATGCCCAAGTACATGATAAAAAATCATGATATTCATCCAGTCCGGATTGTTGTCATTATAAAATGATATAGCCGGACGTGAATTGATAACTGTTTCATATGGATTTGAAGGATAAAGCTTATATTGTCCTTTGCCTTTGAGTACTTCAGCATCATTAACCCAATAATCGTACAGTGTGTGAATCAGTACTTTAGGTGATAATTCCAGCATGTCTTTATTGGTGACAATATACTCCAGGGTTTCATCGTCAAATGATAGGCCGGCATCTCTTGCACGAGCCTTACATTCTTCCATGATTTTTTTGTTATGTTGGTTGATTAATTCCATTAACTGACAAGTTTTTTAATTCCTTCAATGATCCTGTCTTCCGATGCATTTTCGGCAACCATGGCATCTAATTTTATTAGTTCGGGGCTTGATTTTAGTAAGCCTGTACCTTCAATGGTTTTTTCTACAGTGGTTTGTTTTCCGGAACCCCAGGAATTCTTTGCTACTGTAATACCTACCCTGTTTGTATAAGTAAGCATTTTTTTGAGTTCGTCTGTAAGGGCTTTGCCTGTGCTGTCCCAGTCATCGCCATCAGTACCATGAAAGACATAAATGTTGTAATCCTTAACCAGTTGTTCCTGCTCAACAATTTTATTTACAAGTTCAAATGCTGGTGCAACCTTTGTTCCTCCGGCAATTTGTGATCTGTAATAAGTGTAAAAGTCTTCAACTTCCTTGGCTTCAGTATCATGTAAGATAAAACGAGTCATCACATTATTCTGATACTGATACATTAACCAGCTATAGATTAAAAGGTGTTGTGTGCTTACCACTTCAGTTGGTTTTCCTTGCATAGATCCAGAATAATCTCTAAGGAAAAATACTACAGCCTGTGTTTCATAATCTTTTTCTTTGGAAAGAATTCTGAAGACTTCATCACGTGGGCTAAGGATCAAATCTTCACCAGAAAAAGGTTTCTGACCATCAATATTGCCCAGCATAATGTTGGTTTTGACAATTCGTCTTAGGGTTGCTTTTTTATCAAGCACCTGACCAAAACCTCTATTCCGGTCTGTCAGGTCATAAGTGTACTTTGTAAAAGATCGTTTCTTTCCTTTGTCTTTCAGGTTGGGAAGTTCAAATTGCTCGGTTAGCACTTTCCCCAGATCAAAAGCTTCTGAACTAATATCATGACCTGATCCGTCGCCTTCACCTGCTCCTGTTCCTTCTCCTTCACCCGGTTGAGGTTGTGCTTGCTGTTCTCCAATAACTTCACCCTCTTCACCTTCACCAGCACCACCAGTTCCTCCTCCTCCTTCTTCTTCACTCGTGGTAGAATTGTCATGGTAAAACTTAGCTTCTTCAGTTGTCGGAACCACTACAACTTTTGTTTTTTTCCCTTTAACTGGTTTGATCAGCTTTCCAATCCTTATTTTTCTTGGAAATCCATCTTCTTCCCTTTGCTTGTCTTTTTCCATTAATTCATCCAGTGTTTTTAACTGAACAGCTAAGGGTGGGGAGGCAAAAGGTATGTTTTGGATAAAATTCAGGTCATTATAGTCGTAAAATTCAGAAACAGGCGTAACAGGAATGTTGGTATATGAAACCCTGTGTGTTGAATTACATATATCCAGCTCTTTCTGGATGATTTGTTTCTGTTCTTCGGACAGACCTTCCTTTTTCAGTTGTTCGAATATTTTATTTGCTTTAGTCATTATGACTGAATGATTTTAGTTCGAATCGTCTTGTGTACAGAAATACTCAATGGTTTTCTGAGCGCATGTCTTACTGTAGCCCAGTTTGCCAATCATGGTTTCAATCATCCTGTTGTACAGTTTCTGGTTTTCTTCATTGGTTCTGTTAGATAAGGCTC
>PKSZ01000112.1 GCA_002869425.1 Marinilabiliales bacterium | reverse complement strand
AGCTAACAAACCACCATTACTTCCTCCTATTAAACCCAGTTTTTTCGGAGAAGTAATATTTCTTGAAATCAAATCTTCTGTCACTGCAAATAGATCATCAAAGGCATTTTGTCTATTTCCTTTTATAGCAGCTTTATGCCATGAGGGACCATACTCGCCTCCTCCTCTAATATTTGCTATAACATAAACTCCTCCTCGTTCTAACCAGGCTAAACCAACTTTTTCGTCATAGTTTGGCTGAATTGCACGGTTAAAACCACCATATGCAGATATAATTGTAGGATTATTACCATTCAGCTTAATGTTTTTTTGATGTACAATAAAGTATGGAATACCTGTTCCATCTTTTGAGCTTGCAAAATATTGGTGCACTTCTAAATTATTTGCATTAAATGCCTTTTTTAAAGTCTTAATGGCTTGTGTTTTATTAAGGTTAAGGGCATATAGTGTTGTGGATGTAATTAAGTTATTATATGTAAAAAACATATTATTGGATTGCATATCTGAAGCTATCAGTCGAATGCTACCAAGCTTTGGAACATCAATATTTTCAGCAATCCACATGTTTTTTTGAAAAGTATATTTTAAAAGCCTGTTCTGAACATCTTCCATAATATTCAATGTGATAAAGTCCTTAGAAACTGCCACATCGAAAAAGCTAGATCTGTCATTTGGCAGATAAATGGGTCTGACAGATAGCTTACCTTTAATGTTATCGTTTATATTTAAGCTGATAAAACTACCTGTTTTGTATATATCATTATCTAATTTCCAGTCTGATCTTAGCAACAGTAACATTTCATTTTTAAATACTCCATATAAAAGTGCATCAGCAGGAAATGAAAGCTTGACTAATTCTGTATTTTTGAGATAATAATATTCCAGCGTAGAAATATTATCATTAATGAGAAATGCATGAATACTTTCACCATTGTTAAATACAGCTGAAGATGCTTTCATGTTAGTCGAATCAATTTCAAATATTGTTTCAGCCTTTTCAATATCAGTACCTCTTTCCCATTTTCTTACAGTCCTTGAAAAGCCCGATTTTGTTATACTTCCTTTTCCAAAGTCTCTGTAAATTAATATCGTTTTTTCATCAAGCCAACTGGCTCCATCTTTACTTTCCGTATGATTAAAACCATCTGATTCGAAATCTTTTGTTTTAACATTAAACTCTCTCATGTAGTTTTTATCAGATCCGCCATCTGATAGGTATAATAGGCAGCGTTCGTTTTGAGGCTTCAACCATTCTACTCCTTTATACACCCAATTTTTATTTTCTTTTTTTGAGAGTATGTCAAGATCAAGAATAATCTCCCAATTTGATTTTTTATTTAAATAATCTTCGATTAATATTCTTCGCCAAACACCTTGTTGATTATTTTCATCTTTCCAAAGATTATAAACATACTGGCCTACTAGATTAGGATAAGCAATTTTATTTTGATCATTATAAGATGCGAGAAATCGTTTGTATAAAGAATCAAACAAAGGAGATTCTTCAATCATTTCTGCAGAAATAAAATTTTGTCCTTTAACCCATTCTATTGCTTTATCACCATTGATTTCTTCTAGCCATAAGTATGGATCTTCATTTTGATTGGTTTGTGAGAAGCTTATATTTACGAAAAGTAGTATCAGAATAATAAAATGTACAGAATGAATTATATTTTTCATTTGGTTAACTTTTTCTTAATATTTTAATTGCTTTTTCAAGAATCTCATCTGTATTATTTTTCACTCCATCAATTGTTTTCTGTACCTTAATATCCGGAACAATTCCTACTCTTTGGAAAGTTGTCCCATTCCCAAATTTCACGATCTGACCAGTAAATGATGTTTCTCCTCCTCCCGGCAAATGTATTTTTGTAATTTCGCCATCTGTTCCCTGTGTTTGCTCGCCTACAAAACGAACATTCGGATATGATTTTAATGCAATAGCAATATCCTCCGGTCTGCTAATCATTGTTTTATCAATTAGCACAACAACAGGATTATTGTATGAAAAAGAAGAAATTGGATTTATGGTATTTACATTATACTGCCATACTTTAGTTTGCTTGGCCGTTACTATTGGAACTTGAGTTATTCTTGATTCAACCTTTTGTTGACAAAGCATTTGCAAAAACTTTTGAAAATCTGCTGTTGGGTATGAATTACGCAAATCAAGAATTAGTGATTTGGTTTCTTTCATTCTAATTAATTCGTCTTCCAAATTTGAAGAATTGTTAAATTCTGCCAAATTGATATACCCAATTTCTTTGTTAATAATCGCACGGGCTCTCTTATTATCTCCAAAGTTCATAAATTGAAAGACATGGACAGTTCTGGCTAATTCATATGTTTTTTCTTTACCCTTACTGATAACTCCAAGTTTTATTTTACTTCCTGCAGCACCAACATAATATCCGGGATTTATCACAGTAGACAAAAGTCCTTGCATATTACTGGATGAGATTTTTACAGCCTCCTTTTTCAGTATATAACTGATTGACAACCCCTTAATTGTAGTTATTACATCTCCTACACAAATATCTTCGGTTATAGATTTATCAACAGCTGTAATAACCACTTTGTTCTCAATCCATTCAAATTTAATTGGAGCAATAAATAATTCAGAAAAATTCAGAATTGATGGATGAAATGTAGACACATGAGAATCATTTAATGTTGCCATCATTTCCTGAATTAAAATGTAGTATTCTTCATCAGAAGTTGTCTTTTGAGATAACCCAAGATATTTTTCTAATGCATTATCCCAGCTACCTGTGATTTCGTTAGGGTAAGGATAAAAATATTTAACAATCGTCCAGATTTTGACTATACCTAATATTTTTTCTT
>PKSZ01000482.1 GCA_002869425.1 Marinilabiliales bacterium | reverse complement strand
TTTAACCGAAAAGAATTAATGTATAAATTCCAGTTTAATGCTTACCAGATAGTTCATAGAAAACAATGGTACAGAATAATCACGCATGGCTTCTTACATGCAGACTGGACACATCTGATTATCAATATGATGGTACTATATTTCTTCGGTAGAAATGTAGAATACTGGATTGATGCAGTACCCGGCGCCAATAAATATATTTATTTTCCTCTGCTTTATTTCGGTGCTATAATTTTTTCAAGCGGTTATTCTCTTTATAAGCACAAAGACAATCATTACTACAATGCACTTGGAGCATCCGGAGCAACAAGTGCTGTACTGTATACATCCATTTTTTTTGATCCGCTGGGTAAAATTTACTTTTACTTTGCAATTCCCATCCCCGGTATTGTTTTCGGTGTTCTCTATCTTGCCTATTCACATTATATGAGTAGAAAACAAGTTGATAATATTGGTCATGATGCCCATTTCTGGGGAGCTGTTTTTGGATTTTTATTTCCTCTTTTTATGGATGTAAATTTGTTCTCCCATTTCATTAACCAACTGACTTCATTCTAATGAAAAAAGCTGTTTTTTTTGATAGAGACGGAGTAATCAATAAAGGATCTTCAGGATATATTTTCAAAAATGAAGATTTCATTATCAATGATGATGTGATTAAGGCCATGAAAATATTACATGATAATGGGTTTAAATTATTCGTGATAACGAATCAGGGAGGTATTTCAAAAAACCTTTACTCCAAAAATGAAGTATTACTTCTTCATAAATTGTTAAATGCAAAATGTATTGAAAAGGGTTTTGAATTGACAGATATTTACTTTTGTCCACATCATGATGAAAATGAAAACTGTTTGTGTCGAAAACCAAAGCCATTATTACTGGAAAAAGCCATTGCCAGGTTTCATTTAAACAAGAAAAAATCCTGGTTTATTGGAGATAGAGAAAAGGATGAAATGGCAGGACAAAAAGCAGGCATCAATACAATCAGGATAAAAGAAAATGAAGCCTTGTTGCCACATATTGATAAAATTATCAAGGATTGAAAGAAGTTAAATTTAGCACATACAACAAAGAACTAATACCTGTAAACCAAAAGATATTTTCTTCAAAAAACAGGGCGTTTAGATACGGAGATGGCTTATTTGAGACCATGCGGTCTGCTCATCATGAAGTGCAACTGATAAACCAACATACCATTCGTCTTTTAAGCTCCATGCGATTGCTCAAGATGGAAATTCCTTTTGGATTTAATGCCGCTGGAATTCATCAGGAAATCAAAAGGCTTCTATCTGTAAATAAAATATTTGGTGCAGCCAGGATCCGCTTATCTGTTTTTAGAAATGATGGTGGATTATATACTCCAAAAAGCAATACTCCCTCCTTCCTTATTGAATGCGAACCAGTTCAAAATGAACACTTTAAAATCAATGAAAAAGGATTAAATGTTGACATTTTTACAGATCACAAGAAAGCCAAAACAGTTCTATCCAATATCAAATCTATCAATTGCCTGCCTCTAATACTGGCTGGCATATACAAAAAGGAAAATCAACTGGATGATGTGTTAATATGCAATACAGAAGGAAATATTATTGAGGGACTCAGCTCAAATCTTTTTATCGTAAAAGATGATATAATAATAACACCACCATTATCCGATGCTTGCGTAGGAGGCATTATGAGAAATGAAATCATCCAAATCTGCAAAAAAGAAAAACTAGCATTACTTGAACAATCGATAACACAAGAAGACATCCTCAAATCTTCTGAAATATTTCTGACCAACGCAATTAAAGGAATTCAGTGGATTTCTGCCTTTAGGGATAAAAGATATCTGAATACGATACCCAAAATACTTGTTAGAAAGCTAAATGAAAAAGTTTTTAATTAAAGCCCGGATTTTCAGGGAAGGTGGTCCAGATTTTATATTTATCCTCCATTGTATTTAAAGACTCTTTCCAGGTTCCTTGATCAGGTTTCTTAAAAATAATATCAGTTGGGATATCTGTAACAATCCAGAAATTATTCTCCAGTTCTTCTTTAAGTTGATTTGGCGACCAACCTGAATAACCAACGAAAAAACGTATTTGATTATGGTTTATAATACCCGTTTCCATTAACAATTTAACCTGATCAATATCTCCTCCCCAGAAAACATCATCTGTTATCTGCATACTTCCTGAAATACTTTCGCCCAAAGTATGTATGTAATGAACTGTATTGGTTTGTACCGGTCCTCCAATAGAAACACTGGCTTCGTTTTCCTCAAAACCACTGATCAATTCTGATATTTTTACATCTAATGGTTTATTCAATATAAAACCAATACTGCCTTTCTCATTATGTTCAGTTAATAAAACTACCGAACGTTTAAAATAAGCATCATCTGAAAATGGCTCTGAAATAAGTACTTTTCCTCTTGCGGGAGGTACATTGTTGTGTTCAATTTTCAGAAAGTCTAAATCCATACTCGAATTAATAAAAAAATCAATTAAGAATCAAATTGAACTGTTAATTTGGTATCTAATTATAAGGTCGAATTTTCATTCATTTACAAATTAAAAGTTAAGACAAATCAAAACCTAATAAAATATTATAAATTACAACACAAATCAAGCTTTTAGTTTAAATCTGTAAGACAAATCATATATTATTAATAATCAAGCTATTCAACATTGAATTTATTCTGTGAATTTATTAGATTCGCATGTAACTGACTATAATTTATTAATAAATAATAAGGAGACCTAAAAATGACAGCAAAAGGTATTAACTACTATATTGAAGCTGGAAAACGTGCCATGCAATGGCATAGTGAATATCAAAAAAAAATGAAAGAGTGT
>PKSZ01000713.1 GCA_002869425.1 Marinilabiliales bacterium | reverse complement strand
CCTTTACAAACAGCATCGATATATAAGGTAGATCCTCCTGTCATCAAAACCACATCATGATCTTTATAGAGCTCATCCAGTTTATCCAGCGCTTCGTATTCAAATTTACTTGCATTGTAATAATCGTGGATGGATAAATGCTGAATGAAATGATGTTTTACTTTTTGAAGATATTCTTTTTCCGGAACAGCCGTTCCAATATTCATTTCTTTATACATCTGCCTTGAATCACAGGAAATGATTTCAGTGGATAAGCTTTGTGCGATATCTATACTCAGGTCAGTTTTTCCAACTCCGGTAGGACCTGTAAGAACAATTAGAAATTTGGATGGTTTTGGAGTCAAAGTATTAATTAGCTATTTGAATTCATCATAATCATCAATATTTTCATGATCCATATCATCGAATTTCTCATCATCGACTTCAGAATATTCATCATCATCTTCAAAAATATTGTTCATGGATGTATCACCAAGTTTAATTTGTTCAGGAACTTCCCCTCCTGAAGCTGTGCAAACAGGATAATGTTCGTTATCGTCGTCACGGATGGAAACCATTTCAATGAAGAAGGATCGCTCACTAAAAAAGTCATAAACGTATAGAAGTTTTTGGCCTTTTTCTTTAACCAAATCACCAATTTTTGTTTTGTCCATCACCATATTCTGATTTTCTTCATCAGCCATATCCAATAGCGTAATTTGCATCTGTTTTTCCCAATTTTTATTGGTTAGGAAAAAAGATGCCAGCTGAGAAATGTCATAATTCACAATATATTGAATATAATTATGCAAAGTATAAAATGTCTGATTGGATTTGATTTCAATATCACAGTAAAAATCAGATATTTCAGGCGATAATAGTTTAAATTTATATATCATATTTCAGGATTAATTCTAATTATAAATTTAATAAAAAATTCAATGTATTGATACCATCAGCATATTCCCAAAGCTGTGGAAATTGTGTTTCTCCAAAATTAATGTCTTTATTTGATTCTGAAACAATGCATTGTAGTTTGTCCGAGTGTATATCTAATTCTTGTCTTAGTACACTTTCTTTATGATATTTTTCATAAAAAAGAACTCCAATGGGTGATGAAAAGCCTGAATCCTCTTTTAACAAAATAAAACCATTGTCATAATGTTTTGTTAAATTCATAAGATAAATTGCCTTGTTGTATTCATAATTGTTGGCGTATTTATTATGATTTCTTACCCAATTATAGTGGAATAGGTTTTCAAAGAATTTATTTAATTCAAAGTTCTCAGGAATATAGATTTTAGATACGTTTCTGCAGCCCAAACCAAAATACAGAAAGATATCATCTGCAAGTTTCTTTATTTGATTATCTGTAGTTTGATTATTTATGATGGCTATGCTGCTTCTGTTTTTTCGGATAATATTTGGTACATTATTAAAATAATATTCAAAATACCTTGATGAATTATTACTGCCTGTAGCAATAATTGCATCATAGTTTTCCAGTCGGCTGTTGGTCATAGTAATTTTTTGCTCAAATTCAGGATTTAATGCAATAAAAATTTTTCTAATGAAGATCGGTAAAATACTATCCTTTGATGACATTTTGCCAATGTAATTGTGGCCGGATATCAAAACACTAATCAAATCATGTAGGCCTACTATTGGAATGTTTCCTGCAGATATAACACCTATATTTTTGGGCTTCTTTGTTGGTTCTTTGTTGTCTAGCCATTTGGATATATTTTCCTGATTCAGAATCTTATACCAGCTGCTAAGCATTTTATCAATGAATGTTTTAACAAACCAGGGATTTTCAGTTTCTGCCAGAGTACATGTCTTTTTGTATTCAATTCCCCATTTGGTTTTGCCTTCTATGCATTCTTCCAATATTTCACCAAAAGATGTAAGTATGGATTCAGTTTTCATTTTATTTCAAAAAAAGTTGTCGCTGTAAAAGCCTCATCAAAATTAACATAATTGTATGATAAAGTTATCAAGAATGCAATTATTGCAGCAACAATGCAGATTCTTATTTGGCTACAAATGTTTGTCAGCTTTCAGAACATAAAATAATACTTCAGTTTAATAAAATAGATTTTATTATTAAATAATTCCGGGTATCAATATAGCAGCATCACAGCATCTAGCGGATGGCAGGTATAGTGTTCTATATCAACGTGCCTATTGAATTGGCCTGAGTATTTTTTGTTGGTTTAATATCTTAAATTATTTGTGAAACGGTTAGAAATCGCAAATAATTATTTCATTGAGGGCGGTCATCTTTATGATGTATGAAATTACAGTGATACAAAATACAATTATAAAACTTACAATGAGTACTTCATGACCGTTTTTAAATTTGAAAATAATGTAAAGAATGAGGTATACTAGCAAGAATATTGTTGGAATTAAGGCTGGATAAAGCTTTAAACTTTCAAGCAGATTGCCTTTTAGTAATTCAATTAAAGCGCGTTGACTCCCGCATCCCGGGCATTCAATACCAAAATTTTCCTTGTAAAAACAAGGCTGCGTATTGGATTCGAGCCAATGTATTAGTTTGTCTAACATATTTTACAAATACATGACAAAGTTAAGGAAAGCTTATTAAACTGCTGTTCTTCATTCGGAATGAAAATTAATTGGTAACAAAATAATGGGGAATCTGACATTATTCGCTAAATTTGATTCGGTATGAAACTTCCTTTATTTGGTGAAAATTTAAGAATTGCAATAAATTCGATTCGTTCGAATTTGCTAAGAACAATTCTGACAGTATTGATCATTGCAATTGGTATTACTGCTTTGGTGGGCATCTTAACTGCTATTGATGCACTGAAAGGATCCATAAATAGCCAGTTTACAAGGNGGGAGCCAATACTTTTACAATTCAAAATAAGGGAATGAGAGTACATATGGGAGGGAAGAAAGGTCGAAATGTTGACTACCGAACCATTACTTACAGAGAGGCCCAGAGGTTTAAAAAAGAGTTTGAATTTCCAGCTCAGAGTTCAATATCTGTAAATGCAACAGGAACAGCAACTTTGAAGTATAAATCCAAGAAAACCAATCCAAATATTTTCGTTCAGGGTGTATGCGAGAATTATATTATTACTGCTGGCCATGAAATTGAAAAGGGCAGGAATTTTACAGATCAGGAAATTCGTTATGATCGACATGTCGTAATTATTGGCAGTGAAATAGAGAATAATTTATTTGAAACCAATGAGAGTGCTATCGATAAGGTTATTTCAATAGGTAATGGGAAATATAAGGTAATTGGCGTATTAAAATCCAAAGGTTCAAGTATGGGAGGAAGTGGTGATAAAATGTGTTTATTGCCATTGACAAATGTTAGACAATATTTTGCGAGACCTGATATGTCTTATTTAATAAATATAATGCCAGCCAATCCAGCATTGTTAGACATAGCTATTGGTGAAGCTGAAGGCTTGTTTCGGAAAATAAGAAAGGTTAAACTGGAGGATGAAAGCAATTTTGAGATTGTGAAGAGTGACAATCTGGTAAATATGATGATGGAGAACATTCAATATGTTACCATTGCGGCAACCATAATAGGAATTATTACCTTGATTGGAGCTGCTATAGGCTTAATGAATATTATGTTGGTATCAGTTTCAGAGAGAACACGTGAAATCGGAACAAGAAAGGCCATTGGTGCTACTTCATCGGTGATAAAACAGCAATTTTTATTTGAGGCAATATTTATTGGTCAGTTGGGAGGATTACTGGGCATTATATTTGGAATTCTCGTTGGAAATGTGGTAAGCATATTTACTGAAGGTCCTTTTGTTGTGCCTTGGTTATGGATTATTGGCGGTGTGATTGTATGCTTTGTTGTGGGCCTTGCTTCAGGTATCGTTCCTGCTGTTAAAGCATCAAAACTAGATCCAATTATTGCATTGCGTTACGAATGATCAATATATCGATCAATTGTTTCCTGGTACATTTTTAATGCTTTTACTTTGTCTTCGAACCAAAGTCCGTTTGCGGGTCCAAAAGCCGTTGTGTTTACATCAATGATATATAGTTTTCCATTGTCTCTATCGCGTAAAGCATCCATTTCACAGTAATCTACTCCTAACTTTTTGCAGAACAAGATAATCTTTTCTATTTCATCTTCTGAAAGAACATCCAGGGTTTTAACCAGAAGAGCTTTGTATTTTTTATTACTAAACCTTTTTCCTTTTAAACGATAATTTAAATAGCAAAATGGAATATTGTCCTTTATTACTACAGGCCTGATATCTTCAAAAAGATATTTTCCTTCCTGATTATTGATTATTTTCTGGTATATGTAACCTTTTTTTGGCTTCAACGGTGCTTCAATAATCTTTGCATTATGATGTCCGTTTAACTCTATTTTTTCCAGAATTTTTCCCTTGTGGGTTTCTGGATTTAATTGAGTAGAATATGAAAAAACAGATTTAAAGACTTCATCTACTTTTGTTTTGCTAATATCTGTACATTTTAGGTTCCATGTGTTTTCGGGAAGTTTATCAATTACCTTTTTATAAGTTGTATCTTCCCATGAAATTGCCAGGTTCGAATGTGTTTTGGGGTTATTATGAATTTTGTAGACCATAGATCTGAATACAATTCCCAACGCAGCGTTATAATTGGGTAATTCAGGAAAGAATAGAATAGACTTGTTAGATGTATTTTTCTTTTCTAATTCTGTAATATATTGATGAAATTTCTGATTGTGTTTTTTAATCAGATTCTTTTTTATTTGTCTTTTTAGAAGAAGAAAGGGCAATTGAATCATAGTAGAAAAAAAGAAACCAAACTTCTGATAAATAGA
>PKSZ01000165.1 GCA_002869425.1 Marinilabiliales bacterium | reverse complement strand
TGGTTTAAATCGATCTCCTTTCTGCCATTTTCGTAGAATAAAACTACCCGAGATTCTATCGGCATCAACGTAAGCAACAGATAATTCAGGTGTTAGTATATCAAGTGGGTTATTGGTCTCTATCAACTCTAGCTTAAGTTCAGCCGGCCAGTCATCCGGATAATTATCCAATGTAAAATGATATTCCTGTATAGTTACTTCATTTCCAAGCTGCTTTAGAAATAAATACTCTCTGTCTTTGAGTAGCTTATAACCGTCCGCTTCAAATATTTTTCCTGGCTCACCTTTAAGGCATGAAATAACATCCTGACAGTCACTATAAGTGTAATTGAACTCACGCAAGATGTAATACAAAACCAAAGTATTATTTTCCATATGCATTAAGGTGCCAATATCAATGGTTAGAATACATCCAGGTGTTTGTTTCACAATCAGTTTTTCAATCTCGTGCTTCATGCATTGTTCAACAAAATTAGTGAGCTTCTGGGCCACTCCACAATTACGCAATATGGTAGTATGTAGAGATGGATTTATCTTTTCCATTTCAGGAATAACATGATGTCTGATTCTATTTCTGGAATATTTTACACTATCGTTGCTGGAATCATTTCTAAATGTCAATCCATGATTATCAGCATAAATCATAATTTCTTCTCTTGAACAAGATAACAAAGGTCTTACAACCCTGTTGTTTTTAGCAACAATTCCACGCATACCTTCTAAACCAGCGCCCCTGGAAAGGTTAAACAATACTGTTTCTGTATTATCATTGGCATTGTGGGCTACATTTATAAAATCCAGGCCATTTTCATCAATCAATTCGAAAAACCAGGCATATCTCAGATTCCTAGCAGCCTCCTGAATACCAATTTTATGATTTCTTGCATAAATTTCTGTATCAAATTCCTGAACATAAATTGGCAAATTCATATGCATTGCAAGATTTCTTACAAAATTCTCATCTTTATCCGACTCAACTCCTCTAAGCTTAAAATTACAATGGGCAATGCTCAAATTAAAACCCAGCTCACTCAAAACATTAAGCATGACAACAGAGTCTACTCCTCCACTAACAGTTACAAGCAGCTTTGACTGCTTATCAAAGAGCTCATTATCAGCTATATGTCTCTTTACTTTATGAAGTAGTTTCACTTTCAATCAATCGTTTTCACTAATTTAATACTTATTCATGAGAATCGCCCCATGCCCGAAGCGATTTATACAATGTATGTCAAAATTATGAAATGATCGATTTTCGAATTAATTTCGCAAGGCAAAATGGCAAAAAGAAAAAACATAACAACTGAAGCATCAGATGAGATGACTTTTTTACAACATTTAGACGTGTTCAGATGGCATCTAGTACGTTCGATAATAGCTGTTGTTATACTTACTGGGATTGCATTTGCATTCAAAGAAATAGTATTTGATCATATAATACTTGCACCAAAAAACAAAGATTTTTTCACCAACAAATTTTTATGTAAGGTAGGCCAATGGATTCATACAGAAAGTCTTTGCCTCAATGCTGTTGATTTAAAAATTGTCAATATTAAACTATCTGGTCAATTTATGATGCACCTGTATATTTCTTTTTTCATGGGTGTTATTACGGGAGCTCCGTATTTGATATGGGAACTGTGGAGATTTATCAGACCTGCACTTAGAAAGCACGAGAAAAAACACTCCAGGGGAGCAGTACTGGTTTCATCCCTATTGTTTCTAATTGGTGTTCTTTTTAGCTATTTCATTGTTGTTCCACTTACATTGAACTTTTTTGGGAACTATGAAGTTAGTGAATCAGTTAAAAACACAATTGCCCTAAACTCATATGTCTCAACGGTAGTATCAGTAACCATGGGAGTGGGCATTGTATTTGAGATGCCAATTATTGCATATTTTCTTTCCAAAGTTGGCATACTTACTCCTGCATTTATGCGGAGTAAGCGTAAAATTATGATTGTAATTATTATGGTTATTGCAGCAATTATTACGCCGGCAGATATATTCAGTATGTTTCTTGTTGCGATTCCTCTACTTATTCTATATGAACTAAGCATCCATATTTCAAAAAGGATTGAAAAGCGAAGACTAAAAAGAGAAAAAGATCCGTACTCATGAGCTGTGTCTTAGAAAAGCCCAAATATTTTAAATACAATGGTGAATTGGTTTCTCTTGAGACTCCAATCGTCATGGGCATTATCAATATTACTGATGATTCTTTTTATAAAGATAGCAGGTACAGAGAACTAGACTCCATCCTAATGAGGGTTGAACAAATCATTGAAGAAGGTGGATCGATAGTGGATATTGGTGCATATTCAAGCCGACCGGGCAGCCAATTCCCCGATTTTGTACATGAAAAAAGCAAACTATTGCCTGCGCTGATTGAAATCCGCAAAAACTTCCCGGAAATAATAATTTCAGTTGACAGCTTCAATTCAAAAATCTTCAGGACTATATACGATCATATTGGAGAAGTTATCGTTAATGATATCACTGCTGGCTCACAAGATCCTACTTTGTTTGACACAGTGGCAGAACTCAAACTTCCCTATATTCTTATGCATATGCAGGGAACACCTGAAACAATGCAAGAAAATCCAGATTACAAAAACATCGTAAAAGACATTTTAATAATTTTTTCAAGACAAATACAGATACTTAAAGAAAAAGGCATTAAAGATATCATCATTGATCCCGGGTTTGGATTTGGTAAAACAATCAATCATAACTATCAATTACTAAATCATTTTTCTGATTTTACAATTACAGAGCTCCCCCTTCTTGCGGGTGTATCAAGAAAATCAATGATATATAAACACCTTGATATAAGTCCTGAATAATCA
>PKSZ01000624.1 GCA_002869425.1 Marinilabiliales bacterium | reverse complement strand
AGTTTATATAAAAATTAGAATATATGCTATATAGCTTTAGTAAAATAGTCCTTTTTGCGAATTAATTATATTTTTTAATATGTAAACACTATTTTTGGTTTTGGTTCGTTTCATGAGTGTATGAAAAGGTATGTTTTAATATTATGCTTGTTGATTCCTTTCTTTGTTGAAGCGCAAATAGGAGGAACAAGTACATATCAATTTCTGAGCCTTACAAATTCAGCCCGCGTTTCTTCATTAGGAGGATATACAACCAGTATTAAGGATGGCGATTTAAATTTGGTTTATTGTAATCCTGCTTTGTTGGATGAGTCAATGGATAACAATATTGTGCTTAATTATGTAAACTATTTTGCAGGTGTCAATTATGGTTATGCTTCTTATGCAAAAAATGCAGGGAATCTTGGTAACTTTGCTGCTGGAGTACATTACATTAATTATGGAGAATTTGTTGAGGCTGATGAAACAGGACAGATACTTGGGAGCTTTAATGCTGCTGATTATTCTATAAATCTTTACTGGTCGAAAAGTTTCGATAGTCTCTGGTCGGTGGGTGCCGCTTTTAAAACAATATTGAGTGAATATGAGAGATATACATCATATGGAAATGCAATTGATTTTGGAATAACATATAATAACCCAGAGCTTTTTACTGCATCAGTAACAATGCGTAATTTAGGGTATCAATTTACCGGCTATTCTGAAGGAACACATGAACCATTGCCTTTAGATATTCAGTTTGGTATTTCCAAGAAGCTGAAGCATGCTCCGTTAAGAATTATTGCTGAAGTACATAACCTGCAAAAGCCAGTTTTATCCTACACAAATCCTGAAACCGATAATTTAACAACGGATCCTATAACAGGAGAGGAAGTGAAAGAGAAGTCTTTTCCTAATATAATGGATAATGTTGGCAGGCATATGATTGTTGGAGCAGAAATTACACCTTTTGATAATTTCTATTTGAGATTAGGTTATAACTATCAGCGTAGGGCAGAGATGCTTATCAGCACACGTAAGTACCTGGTTGGTTTTTCTATGGGGGTTGGCTTCCGTATTTATAAATTTCATCTTAGCTATGGTAGAGCTCAATACCATTTGGCCGGGGCAACCAATCATTTTAGTATTAGTGCAAACCTTTCTGAATTTTATAAGTAAGAGCTAAAATTCTTCTGCTCTGAAAACATAAATTATTACCTTTATAAAAATATAGAGGAAAGTTATTTACCTATGGCAGCAGAGCAAAAATTTGTTATTGCAATTGATGGACATTCATCTTGTGGCAAAAGTACATTAGCAAAGGCATTGGCTAAGCATTTTTCATATGTGTATATAGATAGTGGTGCTATGTATCGAGCTGTTACTTTGTTTGCAATACAGAATAATTGTTTTCGTCCCGAAGGCTTGTCAGAAGAATGTTTATTGCGGGCACTTGATGAAATTGATATCAGTTTTGATAAGAATAAATCTGGTATCCAAACCATTCTCAATGGAAATAATGTAGAAGACGAGATCAGGCAAATTGAAGTATCATCAAAAGTAAGCTTTGTAAGTAAAGTGAGGGAAGTACGTCAAAAATTGGTTAGTCTTCAACGTAAGATGAGTAAGGATGGAGGCATTGTGATGGATGGAAGAGATATTGGTACTGTTGTGTTTCCCCAGGCTGATTTTAAACTGTTCATGACTGCAAAACCTGATGTTCGTGCACAGCGCAGATTTGATGAAATGATTGAGAAGGGTGTGAAAGTTAATTATGAAGAAATATTGCAAAATGTAAAAGATAGGGATTTTCTTGATGAAAATAGGGAGGAAAGTCCACTTTGCAAAGCTGAAGATGCTATTGTTTTGGATAATAGTTATTTAAGTCGCCAGGAGCAACTTGATTGGGTGATAAATCAGATTGAAAAAAGAATGCTTGGTCATGAAAATTGAAATTGACAATAATAGCGGGTTTTGTTTTGGTGTAGTAAATGCAATTCGCAAAGCAGAGAATCACCTGGATACAGCAGAAAAGCTTTATTGCCTTGGTGATATTGTTCATAACAACAAGGAAGTTGAAAGGTTGAACAGGTTAGGTTTGGTGAGTATCAACAGGGAACAGTTCAGCAATACAAAAGAATGCACAGTTTTAGTAAGGGCGCATGGTGAGCCTCCTGAAACATATAAGGTTGCAAGAAAAAATAATATCAAAATTATTGAAGCAACTTGTCCAGTTGTGCTTACACTTCAGAAGAAAGTGCAGCGAGGGTATGAAAAAATGAAGGCATTGAATGGTCAGCTCGTGATTTTTGGAAAACAGGGCCATGCTGAAGTTGTTGGTCTTGTTGGACACACAGAAGGAAAGGCCATTGTCGTAAACGATACTTCGGATCTTTCCAAACTGGACTATAGCAGACCTATTAGCTTGTTTGCTCAAACAACCAAGGACCAGAAAATATTTGAGGAGATTCAGAATATTATTAAAAAACGAATGGCTCATTTTTTCAAGGAGGATGAGCTGCCCTTTTTTGTCACAAATTCCATTTGCAGACAAGTATCAGAAAGAGATAAGGCAATTAAGCATTTTGCAGGCAAACATAATGTTGTGGTATTTGTTAGCGGAAAAAAGAGTAGTAATGGAAGAATGCTTTATGAAATTTGTAAGACAGTAAATTCCAATACATATTTTGTAAGCGATCAGAGCGAAATAGAATTAAGTTGGTTTAAAGCATCTGATTCTGTAGGTATTTGTGGAGCAACATCAACTCCTCGTTGGTTGATGGAAGAAATAAGAGAAAAATTAAATCAAACATTTGATTAATAAGGAGAAGTATTTATGGCAAAGTTGAAAAATATTGGAGTTTTAACATCT
>PKSZ01000278.1 GCA_002869425.1 Marinilabiliales bacterium | reverse complement strand
AATCGAGGTAAATATACCAAAAACGGAAGATCATCAGAATCATAGTATAGAAATTGCAATTCCTGAGTTGGAAACAGGATATTACGTGCTAATTGCATCCGATAACAAGGAATTTAGGACAGATTCTTCAGCTTTTGCTTATGCTTATACGAGCGTTACTGATATTGCCTATGTTCAAAGAAAGAATAGTAAGGAAGAGTATGAATATTATGTTTTTAGCAGAAGTACAGGGAAACCGTTAGCCAATGTTATTGCAAGCATTTGGAAAGAACATTATAACTACATCCTGCAAAAATACGTGTACACAAAATCTGGTTCTAAATCAACCAATAATGAAGGGTATTTTAAAATCAAAGCACCTTATGATTATAGATCTTTTTATCTTGACTTTAAGTATGGAGATGACGAATTGTATACGGATGAATCTTTTTATCAATCCAGGCCATACAATTCTAATTATAAATATTGGTCGGTTCATATTTTTACCGATCGGGCAATTTATCGTCCTGGACAAACTGTATATTTTAAGGGTTTGCTACTTGATCCATCAGGTGAAAATCCCAAAATAGTAAAGAATCAAAACGTCTATGTTTATTTTTATGATGTGAATTATCAGAATCAAGGTGATTTATGTCTTAAAACCAATGATTATGGTACATTCAATGGTTCATTTGTGATTCCTGAAGGAATTCTTACAGGAAGAATGCAAATTCAAACATCTTATGGTACAGTTTATTTTAATGTTGAAGAGTATAAAAGACCAAAGTTTGAAGTAAAAATTAATGCTCCGGATAAGGCCTTTCGTTTAAATGAAAAAGTCAAGCTTGAAGGGAAAGCCGAATCGTATGCCGGATCTGTAATTGATGGCGCTGAAGTTAAATATAAAGTTACCCGAAGTACTTATTATCCCTTTCATTTCTATTATTGGAGATGGTTTAATCCACCCACATCACAGCAAACTGTAATTTCTCATGGCTCAACAGTAACTGATGATAATGGCTCATTTTTTATTGAATTTGAGGCAATCCCGGATCTTAATGTCTTGCAAAAGTGGAATCCAGCTTTTACATATACCATTACAGCAGATGTTACAGATATCAATGGAGAAACCCGTTCGGCAACAGACTATATAAATATAGGATATAAGTCTATGATTTTGTCAACTGAATTATCCGAAAAAACAAATATTTCTGAATTACATAGTATTACCATTGAAGCCAAAAACCTGAAAGGGAAAAGTATTGAGGCAAAAGGTTCATTTGAAATATTGAAGCTGAAATCGAGAGATAAGATTGAGTATCCTAGAAAATGGCAGGCTCCGGATCTTAAGTATATGTCAGAAAAGGAGTTTGAGGAAGCATTTCCAAATATGAATTATGATGGTGTGCTATATATGTCTGATCTTGATATTGAGAAAAGAATAAGGAAAGGATCTTTTGTTTCAGGAAAAGAAATCGGGCTTGATGATAATGAATGGGCAGAAGGTATTTATAAATTGGTTGCTGAGTCTGAAGATATTTTCGGAGAAACAATTAGGATGGAATCTTATTTTGTCCTTTATGATACAGCAACTCAGGTTTTGCCTGAAAAGTTGCCATTCTGGACAGCTCCAGTGAAAATATCAGGCGAACCGGGTGAAAAGGCTTCCCTTTTAATTGGCAGTGGAGAAAAGGAGCTTCATGTTATGGTTGAAACTGAACACAAAGGTAAGATTGTCAACAAAACAAGCTTGATCCTTAGCAAAGAAAAGCAATTGCTGGAATTTCCAATACTGGAGAAGCACAGAGGAAATTTCACCATCCATATAACAGCCATAAAAAATAATCATGTGTACACCAGCTCTCAGTTAATAGAGGTGCCATACAGCAATAAAGAACTGGATATTTCTTTTGAAACTTTCAGAAACAAGTTGCTTCCCGGGCAAGATGAGGAATGGAGAATTAAAATTTTAGGACCCAATGGAGAGAAAGTTGCCGCAGAAATGATGGCAACCCTTTATGATGCATCACTTGATGCCTTTGTTTCAAATGATTGGTATTTAAGTTTATACAAAACATTTTATGGCGAATTAAACTGGACAGGCAATCAAAATTTTTCTTATAACAATTCCAGTCTTTTGAATAATAACTGGTATACGTATTTGTATTATATACCTACATATTATGATGCTCTGAACTGGTTTGGTTTTTACTATCCTTATTATAATAATTATTACTTAGATGATTTGCGAACAATAACGGTAAGTGGTTGTGCAATGGAAGATGAAGAATCAATAATGGATGGTTTTGTATGTAATCAGAGTACGGCTGCATATAAAGTTACTGAAAAAAAAGAGGCAAGTGCATCTGAAGATAAGGATGCATCTGGCGAAAAATTGAACAGAAAGTTTGAGACTGTATCAAAGGAACAAGCCTATAAGAATGGAGGAGAATCAACTGAAGGACAAGGAACTCCGGTTAAAGCACGGAGTGATTTTCGAGAAACGGCCTTTTTTATGCCTGAACTAAGGACTGATGAGGAAGGCAATATTGTAATTAAATTTACCATCCCAGAAGCTTTAACAACGTGGAAGATGTTGGGGTTTGCTCATACAAAAGATTTGAAATATGGTTTTATCGAAAATGAGTTGATAACGCAGAAAAACTTGATGGTAATACCAAATTTACCGAGATTTCTAAGAGAAAATGATAAGATTGTTTTATCTGCTAAAATTTCAAATATTAGCGGTAAAGATTTGAATGGTGTTGCCAGGATTGAGTTTTTTGATGCTGCAACTTTAAAAGCCATCAATGATAAGTTCAAAATAGCAAATTCAGGTTCAAAGTTTGCTGTAAAGGCTAAGTCCAGCACAGCTGTTT
>PKSZ01000073.1 GCA_002869425.1 Marinilabiliales bacterium | reverse complement strand
GAGAGTATGAAGATTTTGCTGAAGGAAAAGTGGTTTCAATGTCTTTTAATACCGATTTAGACATGGCAAGAAAAGCATCGGCTTTTTTCCCAAAGTATCGAATGAAGAGACCATCTCCAGGTCTTTTTTCATGAGGAATAAGATTATGTGTCAGAGAAACAATTTTTGTTTTTCTATTTCTTTTTATTATTGAGCAAATTTTTCCTAAGCAAGGCCCCATAAAGGGAAGCCAGAATGCTACAATTGCCAGATCGGCATTCATTTTTTTTAATTTTCTGCCTATTTTTATCCAGTTGAAAGGATTCACAGAATTAATGGTTACATCTATGTTTAAATTATCCGGTTCAGGTGAATCAGAATATTGGGTTTTTCCCGGGAAAAGAAAATTAGGATATTGAAGTTTGAATGTTTCAATGTGAACCTGATGACCTTCTTCGAGCAAAGCATTTGCCAGCCTTTCATTAAAAGCAGCAATTCCTCCTCTAAGAGGGTGTGCCGGACCGATGATAATTATCTTTTTCATTATACCAGATCGTAAATGTAAAGATAGAAAATATATAACGATATTAATGTTAAGAATTTTTGTTACTTTATTCTAATTGAAGCGTTATACTATTGTATTAGTTTTTTTATTAACAAACAAATAGCTGAAATGATAAATCGAATATTAGTGTTTTTTATAATATTTACATCCTTCGAACTTCAAGCGCAGGAAGAGTATAATTATTTTTTTGATTGGGAATACCAACAATGTAAATATATTCCACTGAGATTGCAGAATCCTGAAAATGTGAAGGAAATTGTTTTTGACTATAAAACAGATGCAAAAGCTATGAAATATATCCGAAAATATAATAAAAGCGGAGAAATTGTAGAATCACGCAGCTGGGATAAAAGAGGAAATGAGTTGAATGCTATTATTTTTGATTTTGATGAGAATCATAATCTTGTTTTGGCAGAATTATATAGGAAGGAAAAACTTAAGAGCATGACAGATATTTCATATAACCAATATGGGAGAAGAAGCGAATTAAGGAAAACCAATTCGAGGGGCAAGCAGGTATTACTGAATACCTAGAAATATAAATCCGATACATGTTGTATTGAATCTACCAGGTTTAAGAGAGGTGATAAAATAAAAAAACGCTGGGAATATCAATATCATGAAAAATGCAATCGGTCTAAAACTATTCTATATAATGGTAAGGGAAAAGTAAAGAATATATGGTCCTATGAATGCGAAGAGGAGGGAAAGAAACTGGAGAAAAATGAATTGCAGGTTTGTTATTATAATGAAGCTACAGATAAATATCTTTTCACAGTGAATCAAACATTTGATGAGAAAGGGAAAGTTCGAAAGTTTGTAACAAAATATAGTAAAACAGATACTTCCCTTGTAGAGAATTATATGTACGATGATAAAGACAGTTTGGTCTACCGGATTACTTATGATGGTGACTGGAAATTTCCGTTAGAATCAATCCATTATAAAAAAGGAAAAGAGAATTACAAAACCATAAATTTATATGAGAATGGAAAGCTTTTGACGAGAACCCAATATAACAGGGGAAAAATGACAGGGAGAAAGGAATTTAGATATGAGAATGATATCTTATCTGAGTTTATTTCTTATAACAGGAAAAATGAAATATCAGAAAGAATTAGTCTTAACATTCAGATGTATAATTAGTGGTCTGCGTTGAGGAAGCTCGACTGATTTTCCGACTAATATTTTTTTCTCAGGCTCAATAAGTATAAAAATACGATGCAGTTTATGTTCGTAAAGCCATGATTGTCATACTATTGTAGAAATAGGTTCTTGATGCATTGTATTTATTGGATCCATTCAATATTGTTGTTTTTTCTCTTTATTGTTCTCTTATATTTGTATTTCGGGTAACCTATAATTACAGACATCACAGCTTCATTCTTTTCAGGAATATTGAATATTTTCCTAACTTCAGGTACCTTATTTATTGCAGCAGGAACCAGTCCTATCATTGTTGCACCTAATCCAAGTGAATGTGCTGCTAAAATAGAATAGGTAGCATATATCAAAGAATTATTGGTGTGTTCTTCAGCTCCTTTTTCTGCATGGAATATCAATAGGGCAGGGGCTCCTCTTGTTATTCTATCACCAAATTCAAGTTTGTAGTTTCCTGTTTTTGAAATAGGGTATAAATGATTCTTTACTGTGTTATAAGTTTCCATACCTTTTTTCCTTTTAATAAGAAAAGAAATAAAAGGGTTATCAATCCACTTAACAATGTTATCTAAGAATTTTGAAATATATGGTAAAGCAGTTTCTATTGTTTTTCTGTTGTTTACAACTGTAATATTTATCTTTTCTGGTTCAGACCCGTAAGGAGCGTATTCAACTGCTTGTATGATTTTTGAAATTGCATCATCCGGTACAGGTTGGCTTTTAAAATTTCGTACTGATCTTCGATTTGCCAGAAAATCAACAAAGTCTGCGTAATTTACATGATTAATAGGTAGATCAGTAAAATTATTTTCATATGAAAGCTTGTTTATTGAAATTGCTTTTGAAGAACAAATGGCCATGCATTGGCCACAGCCTAAACAAATTGATTCTTTATCCTTGATAAAAGAGACTTCCTCATTTTCATTAAGTCCAATAATGTTGCAAGGACATACTTCTATACAAAGCTTACATTTTTTACATAAATCAAGGTTAATGCTATTCTTCATACCTAAGGCGTTTTTCTATTCCATAAAAGATAATTTCTAAGTCAATACAGGCCTATATTTTTAATCCAACAATGGTTATGTCATCAATTTGTTCATATTTCTCTCCAAATCCGTTCATCCAATTATCCAATCGTTTTTCTATTTGTAT
>PKSZ01000394.1 GCA_002869425.1 Marinilabiliales bacterium | reverse complement strand
TTCATCAAAACCAATCATTGCTTTCCAACGTGGAGAAACATAAAGTTCATTGTTTGCAAGATCCCAGTCCCAAAGTCCATCATTTCCTCCACTGGCAATTAGAGCATATCTTTCTTCGCTTTTCTGGAGAGCAGCAAGATTCTTTTCTCTGTCTGTTATGTCCAGGGTCCAGAATAAAATTCTTCTCGTTTCTCCAGTTTCATCTTTTATTGGGTCAAGATGTGCTTCTGCCCAGTATTCACCATCATCGTTCTTGATTTTAACTTTAAATGTGATGTGTTTTCCTTCTTTTGCTGTATTGAATTTTTTATTAAATTCTTCAAAGCCAACTTCACTGGGTATGAAATCAAAAAGATTGTCTCCTTTTCTGATATTTCTTCTAAATTCTTTCTGAATGATTTCTTTTGCCGCTTTGTTAAAAGCAACAAGTTTTGCGTCCAGATCTGAAAGATAAAATCTTTGTATACTGCTGTCAAATAAGGGCTTTAATTCAGCGTGTGTTTCTTCAAGTTCTTTTTCTGTTTTTTTCTTATCCGAGATATCCAGGAATGAAATACAAAATCTATTAATGCTTTCATCATCTATACTGGTTACAGGGTATATGGTTATTTTGAAATAATGTTTTTTGTTTTCAATTTCAAGAGGTCTTTCCAGAAAATGACTTACACCTTCAAGTGCGTTTTCAAACAGTAGTCTGAATTCTGTTTTATCAAGAAAGGCAAGAATATCAAAAACATTGCTTTGGGAAGAAATTTCTGTATTGAAAAACTTTTGTGCGTATTGCTTAGCCAGTCTGTTTGAGTCAAGAATATTTAGGTTTTGATCTACAAAAAATATGGCTTCGGTACTGCCATCAAAAATGGCTTTAAGACTGTTTTCAGATTTCTTTAAATCAAGATCCTTAAGCTTGCGATCGGTAATGTCTTTTGTATAACAAACAAGGCCGGTAATTTCATCTCCCAGATTGGTGAGAACGGAAAGGGAAAGTTGAACATATTTTAGTTCTCCGGTTAAAGGATGTTTATAATCAAGTTCAACTTCAATATTTTGTTTCTCCAGTGTTTTTTCTACTATGATTTCCTGGAGGTACATGTCATCTTTATCCGGAAACAGGGATACAAATTTCGTATTGAGAATTTCCTTGGGTTTATGGCCATAAATTCTTTCAGCCCCAATATTCCAAGAGGTTATAATTCCACCCAAGCTGATGGTAGATATTCCATCAAATGTATTGTTGATAATGTTGTTTTGCTCTGTTAATAGTTTTTTGGTTTCCAGATATTCTGTATGATCTGAAATAACAAGCTGGATCGCTTTTGCGTGTTTAAATTCAATTAATGATCCAACAATACCAACAGAGTATTCTTTGTTATTTAGCGACTTGATCTTGGCTGGCGAATAATCCAGCATTTTTATCTTTCCATCAAGCAGTTCTTGAAAAAGTTTTTTTAACGGGCCTTGATAACCGCCTGGAATGAAACTGAAAAAATCTTTCTCGAGCATGTGCTCAATATGAATGGTCTCAAAGAGTTTGAGGCCGCTGTAGTTTACGTATTCTATGATATTGTCTACAACAACGATTATGCTGTTGGGAGATACATCAATCAAGTTTTTATACCTTTTTTCGCGTATCGATATATCCCTGTCGTATTTATGTTTTATGCAGGCTAGTTCAATATTTATTCCCAGCTCAGTTTTATCAATTGGCTTTACAAGATAACCGTAAGATTTTGTTTTGAAAGCCCGCTCAATAGTTTCACTTTCTGTATCTCCTGAAATATATATTACCGGAATGTCAAATTTTTCCTGGATTATTTCTGTGGTTTTTATTCCATCTATTTCACCTTTTAAGTGAATATCCATTAAAATTACATCTGGTTTTTCTTTTTCAACTTTTTGAATTGCCTCTTTCCCATCTGTATAGAAACCAAGCAATTCATGACCAAGATTTTTTAAGAACATCGAAAATACTGTTGCCAGCATTTTGTCATCTTCAACTACAACAACCTTTCTCGATTTCATTAATCCGCAGTTTAGTTTTCTAGGCAAGTAATGGAATCTTTCTTACCTTTAACTTTTATTTGTGAAAATAATTAAAAAAAGTCCGTTTAACAAAATATCTTAAGTTTATATGTACCTTATTATCGATGAGGGCAATACAAGAGTGAAAACTGCCATCTATTCAGATCGCAGGAAATTATGGTACCTGGAGAAACCGCAATTCAGGCTGAATGATATAGAGAAGGTGTTGAATAAGTACAAACCAGAAGGGGCAATTTACTCAACGGTTCGAAAAAATGAGCAGAATGAAGAGTATGCAAATCTGAAAGAACAGTTAAATCTTTTTATTGATTTCGATTATAAAACGCCAGTGCCTATTAAGAATCTTTACCAGTCAAAAGCAACGCTGGGTCTGGATAGGTTGGCAGCAGCTGTGGCTGCAAAGGCTTTATTTCCTGGTAAAAATATACTTGTAATTGATGCAGGAACGGCAATTACATATGAATTTATTTCTTCTGGTGGTGAATATCAGGGTGGAAATATCTCTCCTGGAATAAATATTCGCTTTTCTGCATTGAATAATGGAACGGGTCGTTTGCCTCTTGTTTCAGGAAGTGAGATCGATTTTTTGGTTGGTAAAAATACAGAAGAGGCTATAATAGCAGGAGTACTGAATGGAGTGCTTTTCGAAGTTTCAAAATATATTGAACAATTTAAGCAACAGAATAAAAATGCCTGCGTTATTGTCACAGGAGGAGATTGTAAATTCTTTGATAATAAATTAAAAAATGACATCTTTGCAGTCGCCGATTTGGTATTGATGGGATTATATGAAATACTGCGGTTTAACGATAAATAGTG
>PKSZ01000397.1 GCA_002869425.1 Marinilabiliales bacterium | reverse complement strand
CTTATCAAAAACAATCTCACCACTATTATCCCCCAGAAACAGAACATTTCCGGCTTCATGTATTTTTTGCTGAAGCACCTTACTTTGATTCAAATAGAATTCGGTTTCCAACACCTGATAGACAGACTTTTCCATATAATAGTATGGTTTATCTATAAAATCAGGTACTGCAGCAACATCCATTATATTTCCTGCTATTGAATACCTTAAAGCCAAATGAAAAGGATCTTCCGATTCATCTATTGTTTTTTTAAGCTTATAATAATAATCTAAAGCCAGTTTATTGCTTAATTCCTTTTCATCAAACCAGGGATCATTAATTCCCGTATACGCTTTCACTGAGCGATACAATCTTGCAGCCAGCTCAGGTATAAGCTCATCATCAAATTCGGCAACTATGGATAGCAACTTGTCCACCATCTCATTCTTATCAAATGATTCGTCAGGTAATTTATTAATAAGCTTCTCCGTGGAGTTAAGCAAACAATATTTACATCTATAATTCATTAGTGATCGCAAGTATTATCTGTAGTTTCCAATTGACCTAAAATGTAATCTTTTACCAGTTGCTCAGGATCTTTGATCTGAACACCAATGAAAACATTTATCTTTTGTTCATTAAACAAAGCAATTGCACGCTGCCCCATACCTCCTGCGATAATGTCTGTTACTCCCATTTCAGCCAACCAGGATGGCAAAACACCTGGCTCGTGCGGTGGTGGAACATGCAGCTCCTCACTTAATATTTCCGCATTTTCAATATCATAAACCAAAAAACTCTGACAATGACCAAAATGAGAGCACAGCATTCCGTTTTCTATTGGTAAAGCAACTCTGTTCTTAATTTTTCCCATTACACTTTAACTTCCTTGGTTTCTATTTCTATTTTTACGACCCTGACCTGCACCTCTTCCGGCACCTTGACCACGTCCCTGACCTTTTCCTTGTGAACCTGAGCCACATTTACCCAGGCCTCTACCTGTTTGTGGTCCGTTTCCATTTGGACCTGTTCCATCTTGATTTGGCATAATAACCTCCAATTTTTAATTTAACATTACAAAGATAATGTACCAAAAGCCGGGATTCATGAGTATTTGAATTAGGGTACTAAACAATAAATTAAGATAGCTCAATATTTTTGTTAAGCTATTGCCTATCTTTGTGCACGATGGTAAAACAATATTAATTACTTTCGAGGATATGGATAACTCGCACAATTGTCTTGAATGCACAAGAAGTTCGAAATGCTTTAAAAAACTGGTACCTTCAGAGTTGGAATTTATCAATGCCAAGAAGAAGCAAATAGAGTACAGAAAAGGTGAAAATATATGCAAACAGGGCGCTTTCGCATCATATGTTTTATATATTTCTGAAGGTTTGGTTAAGCTTTATGTTGAGAGTGTTAACAGGAAAAATATCAACATTAAGATACTTAAAGAAGGTGAATTTATTGGTTTATCATCAATTTTTGATGACAATATTTATAACTATTCTTCAGTTGCCCTGAAAGATTCAAGAGTGTGCCTTATTGAAAAAGACGGTATTAGGAGACTACTTGAAAACAATGGAATTTTTGCATCTGAAATCATCAAAGGATACTGCAGAAATGAAAAAAACCTATTCGACATAATCAAAAGTATTGGCCATAAGCAAATGCCTGGCAGAATTGCGGATGCGTTAATATATTTATGCTCAGAAGATTTTGATGGCATTGATGTATTCAAATACATCACACGTAAAGATATTGGTGATTTTGCGTGTATCTCAAAAGAAAGCACTGTAAAATTGCTAACGGAATTGAAAAATGAAGGTATCATTGATACTGAGGGCAAAAGAATACAAATCACTGCACCAGACCGGTTGAAAGAAATCAGTAAAAGAGGTTGATTATTTTCGCTTATGATACTCTTTGATAAAATTCAATAAGTTTTTAGGATTTTCCATATCAAAAATTACTTCTTCCCTTTTGCACTGAAGTAATCTAGAAGGCTTATTAATCTCTTCGCATCTTATTTTTTTGTAATGTTTGATGATCACAAAAAATGCAGAATATAAAATGCCTAATAAATCCTGATATTCAGCTTTCGATTTACCCTCACAAGGAACTTGCTTTAACAAATCTTTTGTTTCTACATATTTAGCTGATACTACTTTTAAAAAATGGTCAAAAGAAACCTGGTTAGCATAGGTTTTTATCCCTTCATTCAAATCATCATATACATCAAGCAAATCATCCAACATTTGAAGCAATCCGCCAAGCGAATATGTTATATTGTATGCAATGTTATTATCTTCGCTTGTCGTTGACCAGTATAACTCACAGGCAACACCTCCCTTTTCTATACATATCTCATAAAGCTCATTATCTGATACTTCAATACACTTTTGATAACAGCTTTCCTGTTGTATTTGAAACATTTTTCTAGCCAGAGCAATGAATTTGTCTTTATTGGGAATCCCTAGTAACAATTTTTTATAAATGGATGAAGAAAATGCCAACTCGTGGTTTTTATCCTTGCCATAATTGGGAGATTCTATTTGCAAAATTAAATCTGCTATATTTTTACTGTTATGATCAAACTGATCATCAAAAAATGGAGCAAGAATACTTAAATATACAAGATTTAGCAGCGTTTGTTTTTCTACATTCATATCAAACATTTCTGCAATTTTGAATACTAGCAAAGCGCTAAGCTGAAAATATTCTTTCGACCTTGAAGCATTTTTCTCCTTTATAGCATATTGATCAAATGCTTCTGGAGTCTTAAAGTACTCCATATTGATTGAAATAAAACCGTTAATCTTATGCAAAGATTTCCTTAGCCAGAAAAACTGTTTCAATAAATTCAATATTCTCATCAG
>PKSZ01000668.1 GCA_002869425.1 Marinilabiliales bacterium | reverse complement strand
ACATTTCCGCTTGTTCTGATACTTCAGGTATATGCCATGAAGTTACCCGATGTCCATAAAATCTCTATTGAGACCATTTCAAAAGACCTTACGGCACCTTCTTTTTATTGGCTGGCCCTTGAAAACTTTTTCGTAATCATTCTGGCTTTCTCCATAAAAATACTCAAGCAGTGGTATGTTTCGCGCAAAGAAAAAGAGTTATTAGAGAAAAAGAACCTGGAAAGTGAACTCAAGCTTTTAAAGATGCAGATCAACCCTCACTTTCTTTTCAACACCCTGAACAATATTAACTCCCTGGTTTTTCTTGATCAACAGAAAACATATGATTCCATCATCAAGCTCAGTGAAATGCTTCGCTACCTGACATATGAAACGAAATCGGATAAAGTACTTCTGGGTGATGAATTAAAGATGATCAGCAACTATATTGAGCTGCAACGAATCCGTTTTAAGAACAAGGATTTCATTCATTTTTCTATTTCAAAAGAAATAAACTCCGGATATATGGTTGCACCCATGCTTTTCATTCCATTTGTGGAAAATACATTTAAATATTGCAGGAAAAACATTGATCGAGAACCGGGAATAAAAATATCCTTTAGGGTTTCGGGTAATTGTTTGATTTTTCAGTCCACCAATTATTTCAATCCTGATAAAGAACAAAACGAAGGCATAGGGATAGACAATGTAAGAAAAAGACTACACTTATTGTACCCAGGAAGGTATACTTTGGTGTTTAGGCCATGTGGTCATATTTTTTCTGTATTATTAACTCTACAAATCACAAAGCATGCGGATCATTAAATGCATAACCATTGATGATGAGCCCCTGGCTCTACGTCAAATGGCCACCTTTATAAAAAAGGTAGATTTTCTGCAATTAGAAAAAGAGTTTGACAATGCCATTGGGGCGTTAAATTATATAAAAAGCCATGAAGTAGATATTGTTTTCCTGGACATAGAGATGGATGAATTCTCCGGGTTAGACTTTTTGGAAAGTCTACAGTCCAAACCGTATATTATTTTAACCACGGCTTATGATCATTATGCATTGAAGGGTTTTGAGTATCATGTTGCAGACTATCTATTAAAGCCCATATCCTATACTGCCTTTATAAAATCTGTAAACAGGATTTACGATTTAATAAGCTTGAATAAAAACAAAGCAACATTAACAAATACAGTACAGGAGCAGATCCATGACTTCATTTTTTTAAAGACAGAATACAAATTACAAAAAGTAAAGTTCACAGACATTCTTTATATAAAAAGCATGGGCAACTATATGTCTGTAATCACTCAGAACAGTGGAACCATCTATACGATAATGAATTTCAAGGATTTGATAAATTTACTACCTGTTGAGGATTTTATCAGGATTCACAAGTCCTATATTATTCCATTCAGCAGGATCAATACCATCAACAAGTCATCAGTTGAAATAAATGGTGAAATGATCCCCATTGGTGAGAGTTACCGACAGCTATTTATTGAGTATATGAAAACAAGGGGGTTTATATAATCCCTGTGAACGGAAAGCTAAACAAGAGAATAATACAGCAGCATATCTTCAAGACGCTGTCAGTTAAATATGGTCATCTTTGCCAGTAGATTTTTCTAGCATTTAACGAACGGTATCTATAAGCCAATAAACTGTCATTTTGGTTTTATGTAGGGTTTGGTCAAGTTACCAATTTCAAGTATACTTGATATCAAATAATTAATGATTTTCATAGAAAAGCGCAGCCCCGACCCAATCTCCGTTCTGGCTGCGTTTTTTTTTATCCTTTAGAAATATTTCACTTGGACTTTTACATTATGTGTCCTGGCCATTTCAATGGTATACTGTGTGCCTTTGCTTTTACCATCCCAAAAAGCAATAAGCATTTCGCTGCTGAGCACAATCTCCTTATTCCTGACAAAAGTTGCCCCTCTACCAAATCGTTTATAATCCGGTTTAATAATGTGTGTTTTAACACCTTTTTGATGGGCATACTGTTCTGCCAATGCATCTGCACCACTTGCACCTCCTGATATCAATAAGCTTATATTGTGGGCATCCAGAGTCTCAGACAGGAATTTTGCATCATCAAATGTACGCGATCCAATTACAGCAATTTTCATGACCTAAATATCAAGCTTTTTGTAACAAAATACCAAATCCAACAACAATACTACGTAAATTTACGTGTATTCAAAAAGAAAATCTGTTTCATTCAAATAAAGGCACTACTCTTCATTTCTAACAAAGCGGCAAATTTTCCTAATTTTAATCATTACGGTCACTCAACTTGCCTAATTTAGTTTTTATTGATATTGCTTCGTAAAAGAGCTTTAATAGAAGCAGTAAATGATCAACTGAAGAACATTTGTCAGGTTGAGCATACTAGGCATTTGTGTCTCAACAACTATATATCAAATATGATATCTGGTCTAATTGCATACTCGTTCCTCCCTAAAAAACCTTCATTAAACATTGAAGTAATTGATAATGATTAAACTACTATGTTTGTTTAGATCGAACTCATGTTATTTATTACAAGCTTAGGTTTGTTTGCATAAACGCCAACAACTTCAACATAGTAGATTCCTGATGACAGATCATCAACCTCCAACTTTTTTTTGATAATTTCACATCTCCTGTTGTTTAAAACAACAGCTGCAATATCGATCATTTGTCATTGCATTCCTTGAGATAAGGATCCTTCTATTTCCATAGAATAGGCATTCCCATTCCCTGACTTATGAGGATAAATTATCAAGGGTTCTTTGAAATTATCATCTGGCAACAATAAATTCTCTGCCAGCTCTTGCATTATACCTGTTTCTCTGGATAGTATTTCTTCTGCTTCTTGGCGCTGTTCTT
>PKSZ01000127.1 GCA_002869425.1 Marinilabiliales bacterium | reverse complement strand
CTGGCTTCCTGCAGCAGCATCCCATAGGTATGTGTAAGGAGATGTTCCAGTATCATGTATAATTTCTGCATATCCATCATTACCATTGTAGCAAAGTGGATCGGTACCTATTACAGTAATTTGAGGTTCAATAAAAACTTCTATCTGGATTGTAGTGTCACTTGTAAGGCCTCCTTGCGTGATTGTTTGTGTTACATCGTATATTCCAGGTGCAGGCCAGGTAATGCCTGTTGGATTTTCCTGTGTGGATGTATCGGGTGTTGCTCCACTGAAAACCCAGCTATAACTGATTGCTGGTCCTGGCGGTGTTCCCATGTTTGTAAAATCAAAAGAATGTCCATCAAAGCATTGGTCGCCATTGTATGAAAAATCTGCAGTAGGGTTGCCAACCGAAGGAACATCAATACAATCAGATCCTGTACATCCGTTTACGTCGGTTACTGTTACGCAGTAATTAGCTTCTGCAAGTTGCGAAGCAGTGTAATCTGTTTGTCCATCGGACCATTCTATTGTATAAGGTCCTGTTCCATTTGTTATATTGTCAATATTAGCTTCTCCTACAGCTATACCAGTAATGGTCTCGGTAGCAGATAAGGAAAGCATTATTGAATCCGGCTCATTAATGACTAGTGAATCACTTAATACACATCCAGTTGTATCTGATACTGTTACAGTATATGTACCCGGTGCCAGGCTTGTTATCAAGCTGTCAGTTGCACCGGTAGACCAGTTATAAGAATATGGTTCAACTCCATTAAACGCTTCTACATGTGCTTCTCCGTCCGTATCGCTATAACAGGTCACATCTGTAGATCCTGATGTTATTGTAAAACCTTCTGTAACATAAACTGTTACTTCAGCTGTTGCTGAGGATGGGCAATCGTCGTTTCCACCTGTAACAGATACGGTATATGTTGTTGTTGTGGTGGGAGTTGCAATTGGTGTAGCACTGGTTGGATCATCCAGATCTGTTGCAGGCGTCCATTGATAAGAAGTACCTCCTGATGCCTGAAGCTGTGTGCTTCCCCCAGAGCAAATACCTACCATATCTGTTCCGGTATCCAGACTAATAGCAGTTGCAACTAAAACACCTTCTGCTGCTTGAATAACATAATCACATACATCTCCTCCCCATCCGTCAATCATTAGAAGGTATGTTTCTCCTACTGTTAATGGAACATCTGTAGTTATGGAGAAATCGCTCATAACACCATCACTTACACAGTTAGAAACAGAAGTAAAATTGCTACAATCTGAAGTGTGGTAAATTTCCATTTGTATTCCATCGCCTGAGGTACAGTTTGATGTCCATACATTCAATGTAACTTCGGGTTCTGCTGCTACAAAAGATAACCATGAGTTATTTTCTACAGAACCACAAAATCCTGAAGGTACATCAGCAGAAGTATAGGCATCACTTGTATTTCCGCAGTAACCATTAAACGAACATATTGGTGTTGCATTTGAGCAGTCATCATCTGCCATTGGAGATCCTGTGTCGCATTGAGGTGGTCCGGCATTGTCAATAACGCATATATTGAAACTGCCTTCAGCATCTCCATTTTCATCCCAAACTCTTATCCATATTGTTGAACCAGGAACAAGATTGTCAGCGCTTATCCAAGGCATATTTGGATTGTTACTTGAATTTTCATCGCAATCAATCATTGTTAATCCATTGCAATTGGTTCCTGAATAAAGAGCCATTGCCATGTCTGTCAGATCACCCATATCTGTATCTACAGTTATTATTCCACTGGATGGTACTGTTACCTGAAACCAAACATCTTGTCCGTTATAGTTTCCACAAGGAGGATCAGCTACTGAAGAACTGCTGGCATTCAAGTTGGTAGCCTGCATATAAGTACATTCCATCCCTGGTGAAAGTGTCCATGCATTACAGGGGTCATAGTTCATATCGCAATTGAGAGAGATTGCAAATCCTGCTCCAACAACAGATCCATCAGAATCCCAGTGAAAGGTAATGCATGTGCCTGAGCTAATATACATCTGATTTGCGCTTCCAACTATGTCTGCAAGTTGTGTTCCTGCAGTACTTGATCCATCATGTATGTACAGGTGATCACAACAACTTTCTCCACTATAAGACACATTGGCAATAATAGGTCCGCCATTGGAAGAACAAAATGTTACCGTGTAGTCTTCTGAACTTGCATAATCTCCACTGGGACCTCCACTATCATATAAAATTCCAGTACAGGTACTAATGGTTTGATTCGCAACATTATCAATATTCCAATCAGTAGGACATGCAGGACAATTTGCTCCACCACAATCTATTCCTTCTTCATCGGCATCCTGAACCCCGTTTGCGCATTGCGTACAAGGATCACAATCTGGTCCGCCACAATCCGTAAATTCTTCATCGCCGTTCCATATTCCGTCATCACAAGTTGGTTCAGGGCAAGTGGCCGTAAATGTTATCCCGTTTGGTGTAAGTCCATTCATCCCGTCTTCTGCAATTATATTTCCATAAAGATCAAATATAGTGATCTCATTTTCAGAAGTATAACTTCCAATGCCATTATAAATTACCTGTACATATGCCCCATCGTCGGCGTCAAATGTGAACGCTTCTGGTCCAGAGCCTGAGGAAAAAGTAATGCCGGAAAGAACTGTAACGCCGTCAACAATAACGTCTACAGTATTTCCATTCCAGCCGTCACCATATGTGTCGTAAAGGCTTAGAGTATGCTCACATGGGAATGCGAAGATGGAATAAAAAGAAAGAATGAAGAGTATTTTAAGTTTTTTCATTGTTGTTTATTCATTATCCGTTTGATTTGTCCAAAAATCGTGTGCAAGCTCATAGCAGAATTGATCTTTTTCCGGATGCCCGGTTCTGT
>PKSZ01000378.1 GCA_002869425.1 Marinilabiliales bacterium | reverse complement strand
TCAATAAATGTTTCAATTTCATAATGGTCCTGTTCAGGAATATAAATGTCGTCATTGATTCTTTCCAATTGGATGCCAAGTCTTCTGAAAGACTCTGGAATTACTCCTAAATGTTCATAACCAACATTTTTAATGGTTATTTCACTTTGTGTCATTGCTGCCAGTCCAATGAAACTACCTATTTCGATCATATCTGGAAGAATAGTATGCTCGCATCCTCCAAGTTCTTTTACACCCTCAATGCTAAGCAGATTGGAGCCAACTCCGGATATTTTTGCGCCCATTAAATTTAGCATCCTGCACAGTTGCTGGATGTATGGTTCACAAGCTGCATTGTATATTGTAGTTGTTCCTTTGGCAAGAACAGCAGCCATGATAATATTTGCAGTACCGGTAACAGAGGCTTCATCGAGTAGCATATAATTGCCATTGAGGTTTTCACCATGAACTCTGTAAAAGTTTTGTTTTGAGTCGAATTCGAATTTGGCACCTAGCTTCTGAAAACCAAAAAAATGCGTATCCAGTCTTCTTCTTCCAATTTTATCTCCTCCGGGTCTAGGTATGCATGCTTTCCCAAACCTTGAAAGTAAAGGTCCGAGTACCATTATTGAGCCTCTTAAAGCAGAAGCCTTTTTTTGAAATTCTTCGGTTTCAAGATAATCAAGATTTATGTTTTCTGCTCTGAAGCTATATGTGCTTTCGTTCTTTTTGGTTACTTCAACACCCAGACAATTAACCAACTCTATAAGTTTGTTTACATCCCGAATATTTGGAATGTTATTAATGGTAACTTCTTCTGGTGTGAGTAAGACGGCACATAATATCTGAAGTGCTTCATTTTTTGCTCCTTGCGGAACAAGTTCTCCTTTTAATTTTTTACCTCCTGTAATTTCAAATGTACCCATCCAAGATTATTTTCTTTTGCGATTTTTCCTGTTTGATTTATAATTATTGTTGTTGTTATTATTATTTCGATAAATCAGGTCTTTGGTATCGACCAATTTCATTTCTCCAGGTTGAATCTTAATATTTCCTTGAGAAAGTTCAAGAATGTCTGAAAAAATCATTTCATCAGTAATAGACTCCCTGTTCCAGGTCAGATAAAGCTTTTTCATGTGGTTTGCAATATTCTTTACAAACAGATCTTTTTCCGGAGAATCATCCATGTCAGAAGCTGTTTCTATAAATTTCTGAACGGTTTTGCCATAATGTTTATATCTGATTTTTCCATTGGTGTATGGAATTTTGTTTGGCTTTTTATTCAGTTCTTCCGGTTTTACAGGTTCATAAGGGTAGTCAATGTCAAGTTGAAAGTTTGACATTAGAGCCAGATGATCCCAAAGTTTATCTTTAAAATCTGCTGTTTCTTTGAAGTGGGGATTCAAGTTAGCAAGAACTTGTATAACTGCTTTTGCTTCTTTGTTTCTTTTTTCTCTGTCTTCGATGGTTAATAAGTAGTTAACCATCTTTTGAATATTTCTTCCATATTCTGGTAAAACGAGTTTTTTTCTTGAAGTGTTATAATCCATTATGTTGTATGTTGAATATTTTTCTTATGAAGTTTGTAAATATTGTTGAATCACTTTCAGGTAAGATTATCAGTGTTTCACCCAGCTATGCAAATCTAACTTATTTGTTTATTCTACCAAAATAATTCATTCACTTTGTGTTATTTCACTATCCTTAGTTTTGCAAATTTCAAAAGCAGTTGTTTTTGTCCTGCTTTTTCAAAAAATACAGTGGCTTTTGTGCTTGGGTAGTTTCCTTCCATAGACAAAACTTTACCGACGCCGAATCGTGCATGTTCAACCTTCATGCCGACCGCAATTTCATTAGGATTTGATGGGGTTGTTTTTTGTGTTAGTCCTGTGCTTTGCGGGATTCTTTTATCAGAAAGCCCAGTTTGTACTTTGCTTTCGTTATGCTGGAAAAGTCCAGCTTCTGAAAAATCAACATATTGTGGTTCTATTTCTCGAATAAACCTGCTCGGAGAACTGTCTACCGGACTACCCCATTTATATCTTAGTGAAGCATAACTTAAGAACACATTTACCATTGCTCTTGTAATTGCAACATAAAATAATCGTCTTTCTTCTTCAAGTTCTGTGCTTGAATTACTTGCAAAGGAATTGGGGAATAGTTCGTGTTCTACACCCACAACAAAAACATTGGCAAATTCAAGACCTTTGGATGCATGTATAGTCATCAATGAAACTTTGTTTTTATCTTCTTCTGTTTCATTATCTTCATTTGTAAGTAAAGCAACATTTTCCATGTATGCTGTCAGAATAGGATCACTTCCTTCGTTTTGTCTTGTTTCAGAGAACTCGCGAATGCCATTCAATAGTTCTTGTATGTTTTCGTACCTTGAAATTCCTTCAGGTGTTTTGTCGTTGTATAATTCTTTGAGCAATGTACTTGCTGATGCAACTTCATGTGCCAGTTCATAGGCATCAGTGTCAAAAAGTTTTTTTGCAAAATGTATAATGAAGGCAGCAAACTCTTTTAGTTTGTTTCGGCTTCTGTTATTAAGACCAATATCAAATTCATCAATTCTTAACAAACATTCCCACATTGTTATACCTGAAGTGATGCTGAACTTTTCAATCTTATCCAATGTTGTTTTTCCGATTCCCCTTGCCGGGTAATTAATAATTCTTTTTAAGGCTTCTTCATCTGAGGGATTGATTATTAATCTGAAATAGGCGAGAAGGTCTTTAATCTCTTTTCTTTGCTAAAAAGAAATTCCACCATGAATTTTATAGGGGATATTTTTTTTACGAAGTGATTCTTCAAAAATTCTGGATTGAGCATTGGTTCTATACAGTATAGCAAAATCGCTGTTATTCATCTGGTAAGTCATGCGACTATGAAAAATGGAATT
>PKSZ01000047.1 GCA_002869425.1 Marinilabiliales bacterium | reverse complement strand
CTGAGATTATTAATAAGGCATTGGGATTTAAAAATGACCCCGTTTTAATTAGTAATGCATGCATTTCTGGCGTAGTTGCATTATCTGTAGCAAAAGATTATATAGAAAAAGGACTTTATAAAAATGTAATTGTTTCAGGTGCTGATATTGCTTCTGAATTTGTTATTAGTGGATTCCAATCTTTTAAAGCTATTGGCTCCACTGCGTGTAAACCATTTGATAAAAACAGAGATGGTATAACGCTGGGAGAAGGGGCTTCAACCATAATAGTATCTGATTCACCTTTAGAAAAGGATCAAAGTCCGATTATTCTTGCAGGAACAGGAATTAGCAATGATGCTAATCATATTTCCGGTCCCTCAAGAACAGGTGATGGTCTGGCTCTTTCTATTTCTAAAGCAATGCAAGAAGCAGGTATTGAAGCAGATTCTGTCGATTATATATCAGCGCATGGTACAGCCACCCCATATAATGATGAGATGGAATCAAAAGCACTTGAGCTAGCTAAGGTTAATCATGCTCCACTAAACAGCTGTAAAGCTTATTTTGGTCATACATTAGGAGCGGCCGGACTGCTCGAATCATCAGCATTGATTCATAGTATGCGATCGAATATTATCTTTCCCTCTATAGGTTGTGATGAAATAGGGGTGTCAGGAGATATTAATTTAATTACAGAAAAAACAGAAAAGGAAATGTATACAGCATTGAAAACCGCCTCTGGATTTGGAGGATGTAATGCTTCTGCAGTTTTTACAAAAGTTTTAAAATGAATTTGCTTATATCAAAATATTGTTCTGTTAATAATAATAAGGTAATCTTGAATGATAAGATTGTCTATTCATTGGAAGGTGAGCAACCAAATGTTTTTTTGAAGGGTGCATATAGAAATTTGCCGGAAAAGTATCCAAAGTTTTTTAAAATGGATGCTTTATCAAAGTTGGCTTTTGTTGCTTCTGAGTACTTAATGATAGATAAGAAATTAGATGATTATAATAAAAGCAATATTGCTGTAATTATTCAGAATGCAAGCTCAACCATTGATGTGGACAGAAAGTACCAGGAGACCATTCAAGATAAGGATAGTTATTTTCCAAACCCGTCTCTTTTTGTTTATACATTACCCAACATAATGATTGGTGAGATATGTATTAAGAACAAGATAAAGGGCGAAAATATTTTATTCATTAATGAAAAATTTAGCCCTGAATTGGCGATGCAACAGATGGATGCATTATTTTATGAAAATAAGACGGAGGCATGTATAGTTGGTTGGGTAGAACAATCAGGAAATAATTATAATGCAGTACTATTTTTTGTTGAAAAGGAAGGAAAAGTCAACGATTTTTATTCAATTTGTAATACTGATAATTTAAAAAAAATATATCATCACTAATAAATCATACCATGGATGAATTGATAAAAGAATTAAAGCAAGAGATTATTGAAGAGTTGAATCTTGAAGATATTGAGGCAGAGGATATTGAAGATGATGCTCCCTTATTTGGTGAAGGATTGGGTCTTGACTCCATAGATGCTTTATCTCTAATTGTAATTTTGGAGAAGAAATATGGTTTGAAGATTGAATCTGCAGAAGACGGGAAGGAAATTTTATATTCAATCAATACCATTGCAGAATATATTAAAAAGAACCAGTAAAAAGCATGACAAGGGTTTGTGTAACAGGTATTGGTGTTATTTCTGCCATTGGTAATAATGTTCAGGAAAATTGGGCATCTATTAAAAATAGTAGAACCGGAATTGGTAAAGCGGAAATTGTTCAAACGGCTTATGCAGACCAACTTCCTGTTGGTGAAATAAAACTGACCAATAATCAGTTGGCTGAAGCTTTAGCTATACAGCAATCACAAGCATATACACGTACTGCATTATTGGGAATGCATGCAGCAAAGCAAGCTATTCATGATGCATTTGCTGCAGATCTACCTAATAATATTGCACTGATTTCAGCAACATCAGTTGGAGGAATGGATACCAGTGAGGAGTTTTACAAAGTCTATCGTAAGGATAACGCTAAAGGAAATGTGTTAAGGGTTGCAACGCATGATAATGCAGATAGTACAGAAAAAATTGCAGACTTCCTTGGCATTAGGGGCATTGTATCAACCATAAGTACAGCATGTTCTTCGTCCCTTAATTCCATAATGTATGGTGCCCGGCTAATAAAAAATGCTTACACAGATTGTGTTCTGGTTGGCGGCACTGATGCGCTAACAAGGTTTACCATCAATGGCTTTAATTCACTTATGATTTTGGATAAAGAAGTGTGCAGGCCATTTGATGAAACGCGACAAGGATTGAATCTTGGAGAAGGTGCTGGCTTTCTTGTGCTTGAATCCGAAGCAAGGGCAAAAGCTGCAGGAAAAAAGATATATGGTGAAATTGCCGGTTATGGGAATGCATGTGATGCACACCATCAAACAGCTACAAGTCCAGATGGAGATGGCCCGTATTTGGCTATGAAGAATGCATTGGATACTGCAAATCTTGATATTTCATCAATTGATTTTATTAATGCACATGGTACAGGAACAGGAAACAATGATCTTACAGAAGGAACAGCGCTGAAACGATTATTTGGAGACCATTTGCCACCATTCAGTTCAACAAAAGCCTATACCGGTCATACGCTTGGTGCCGCAGGGAGTATAGAAACAATATTTTCATTGTTGGCAATGAGCAACAACTGTATGCTTCCAAACCTCAATTTTAGTAGCGCAATTTCTGGATTGGGATTGCTTCCCAATACCACATTGGATGAGTTGATTATTAATAATTTATTAACCAATTCTTTTGGTTTTGGAGGAAATGACTCCTCGTTGATTTTGTCAAAATATACTGTATGATAGAACTTTATATTTTAG
>PKSZ01000045.1 GCA_002869425.1 Marinilabiliales bacterium | reverse complement strand
ATTAAACCTTTCCTTTTCATTTCTTCCAGTGTAAAAGGACCATGTTGCATATCCCTTCGGGCATAGTAATATTTTTTCTCTTCGCTCATATTCTTTGCTTTTGATATGCTAAGTTAAAAAATCTACTTGTAAACAAAATATTCAGCTTAATTGATTAGCATACATAGTGTAACATGTTTGAAATGCGTTATTAATTATTATCTTTATGCTATTATAATTCTGCTGTTTCTGAAAAATGGGAATTAGTAAGTTGGTTTTAAAATTACTTGGCTGGAAACAAGTAGGAGATTTTCCAGATGTTGATAGGGCAATTATCGTAGTTGCACCTCATACCAGTTTGTTTGATTTTGCAGTTGGACGCTTGTATCTCTGGTCAATGAAGAAGAAGGTTTATTATTTTATCAAAGGATTGTATTTTTGGTTTCCATTGGGCTTGTTTTTAAAGGCGATGGGTGGGATTCCAGTTCCCGTAAAGTCCTCTTCGCGTAATCTGATTACTTTTTCAGTCAGGGAATTTAAAAAGAGAAAGCAATTTTTTTTAATCGTTACGCCTGAGGGTACACGAAGTGCTACTACAAAATGGAAGCATGGATTTTATTATATAGCACAAAAAGGAAATATTCCTGTATATCTGGGATATTTAGATTATTCAAAAAAGCATATTGGCCTCGGACCGGAGCTTGAAATTACTGGCAATATTCAGGCTGATATGGAAAAACTAAAACGCTTTTATATTGGAAAAAATGGAAAACACCCTGAGCGTTTTATAACCGGTTATGAAAATGATGAAAAAGCCCAATCTTAATATTTCAATTGTCCAGTCTGATCTAATCTGGCATGATAAATCCAGCAATCTGCATAAGATGGATTCTTTTATTCAAAAAATTGAAGATGATACGGATCTGGTAATTTTACCTGAAATGTTTTCTTCAGGTTTTACAATGGATTCTGCAGGAATGGCTGAAAGTATGAGAGGAGATACTGTGAAATGGATGATTGAAAAAGCTGTTGAGAATAAGTGTGCTATTTCAGGAAGTCTTGTTATTACTGATAGCGATCGTTTCTATAATCGTCATTTGTTTATTCATCCGGATGGGAGCATTGATTTTTACGATAAAAAGCATCTTTTTAGGATGGCCGATGAGCATAAGTATNGCATAAGTATTATTCTCCTGGAAATCAGCGTGTAGTGGTGAAGTATAAAGGATGGAGAATTATGCTGCTCACTTGTTATGATCTTCGTTTTCCCGTTTGGTCACGAAGTAGAAATGATTATGATGTATTAATTTATGTTGCGAACTGGCCAGAGAAAAGGCGACAAGCCTGGATTACTCTTTTAGCAGCCAGGGCAATTGAAAATCAGGCTTATGTTATTGGTGTCAACAGGGTAGGTATGGATGGCAACCAGATTAATTATTCGGGAGATTCGGCTGTAATTGATCCTAAAGGCGATTTTATTTCGAATATCAGACCTTATGTTGAAGGAATTGATAATATAAATCTGGATTTAGAGAGTCTACAGGAATTTCGGAAATCTTTCCCTGTGCGTTTGGATGCAGATGAATTTGAAGTTTTATAAACTCATTGAATAAGTCCATATGAATGCAGATTTGTATCGTTCGGTAGATTATTTTCTGGTTGAGGAACTCTATTCTGAAGAAAATAAAATTGCAGCAGAAGCAGTACGCGACTGGGTGAACCGAAGGATAATTCCGAACATAGAAAGTAATTATGAAAAAGCCGTGTTTCCTCTTGAGTATGTAAAGGAAATGGGGGAGCTTGGTATTTTTGGGCCATTTATTCCACCGGAGTATGGAGGAGCAGGTATGGATTATATTTCCTATGGACTTATGATGCAGGAGCTTGAGCGAGGTGATTCTGGAGTGCGTTCCATGGCGTCTGTACAAAGTTCACTTGTAATGTATCCCATTTACAGTTATGGATCGGAGGAACAAAAGAAAAAGTATTTACCGGCTTTAGCAAAAGGGGATATTATTGCCTGTTTTGGACTAACAGAACCCAATCATGGTTCTGATCCGGGTAGTATGCTAAGTAAGATAACCCGAAAGGGTAAACAGTATATTCTCAATGGAGCCAAAATGTGGATAACCAATGCGAGTATTGCTGATCTGGCTGTTGTTTGGGCAAAGGATGAAAAAGGAATGATACGTGGTATATTGCTGGAAAAAGGACGTAAAGGATTTTCATCAAAAGAGACCAAGGGGAAATGGTCTTTGAGGGCATCGATAACAGGGGAGTTAATTTTTGATGATGTTTTGATCTCTGAGGATGATTTTCTGCCTGATGCTGTTGGCTTAAAAGCTCCGCTTACATGCTTGAATTCAGCAAGGTATGGAATAGCATGGGGTGTAGTAGGAGCAGCTATGGATTGCTACAATGCTGCTTTACATTATGCCATGGAACGTAAGCAGTTTGGAAAACCAATTGCGGCATTCCAGTTGCAACAAAAAAAGTTATCCGAAGCAATTACAGAAATAACAAAAGCACAGCTCATGCTCTGGAGATTGGGTAAGCTTAGAAATGAGAACAAAGCAACAGCAGCACAAATATCCATGACAAAAAGAAATAATGTAGCCATGGCATTAAATATTTGCAGGGAGATGCGTCAGATCTTAGGTGCAATGGGGATTACCAATGATTTTCCAATGATGCGGCATTGTATGAATCTCGAATCGGTGATTACATACGAAGGCACGCATGACATTCATCATTTAATAACAGGAGCTGATATTACGGGTATTCAAGCTTTTGATTAGTTATTACAGCATTGCTTCCCACAGAATTTCTATAGGGTGGTAGGCTATTTTTCCGGTTCCATCCTTTATTTGGTGTCTGCAACTTGTTCCCGGAGCCGCAATTATTATATCATCAGCAGCTTTTCTCACCTCAGGAAATAAAATCAATTCGCCTACTTTTTGAGATAACTCGTAGTGTTCTTTTTCATATCCAAAAGCTCCAGACATGCCGCAACATCCCGATGCAATTTCAGTAACTTCATAATTTATAGGTAGTTCAAGCATCATTTTTGTTGGAGCAGTGGTTGATATGGATTTTTGGTGACAATGTCCGTGAAGCTTTATTTTTTTCTTTTCCGGAGAGAAAAAATCATTGGTGATTTTTCCTTTTTCAATTTCTTTTGCAATAAATTCTTCGATCATCAGGCAGTTCTCTGATAATTTCAATGCATCTTCTTTCAATCCAAAATCAACAAGGTCTGGATATTCATCTCTGAATGAGAGTATTGCTGATGGTTCAATGCCAACCAGCGGTGTGTTTTCATCCACAAATTCAGACAACATAGAAACATTATAATTGGCAAGTTTTTTTGCTTTTTTCAGAAAGCCTTTTGACATGTAGGTTCTTCCGCTATCCATATGGTCAGGAATTCTTACTTCATATCCAAGTTTGCGTAAAAGTTTTATGGTTTTGATGCCAATTAAGGTATCGTTATATTCAGTAAATTCATCTACAAAAAAGTATACTTTGCCTTTGGTTGATATTTTTGAGTCGAGTGACTTGAGCTCTTTTTTTGCCCATTTNTATAATAAAGGAATGCTTCTTTGTTTGGCAAAACCAAGAATACTTTTGATAATTGAAGAGGTAAGTTTGTTTTTCAGAAAGAAATTAGCAATCGCAGGTGCTATCATCATCAGTTTATTCAGTTTTGCTATTTCAGCTATAGCTCTGGCACGTAGTCCCGGGCGATGTGATTTGTACCATTGATTCAGAAATTCACTTTTTAATCGTGCCATATCCACGCTGGATGGGCATTCAAGCTTACATCCTTTGCACATCAGGCAAAGATCAAGTGTATTATATATTTCTTTGTGATCAAAGGGATTCTCCTTCCCGCTGCTGGTAATGAATTCTCTTAAAATATTGGCTCTTGCTCGTGTCGTTGTATTTTCGTCCTTGCTTGCCATGAAAGAAGGACACATAACACCTCCAATTTCCACAGATTTTCTACAGTCAGCTGAACCATTGCATTTTTCAACCATTCTAAGGTAACCCTCAGTGCTTGAGAAGTCATATACGGTATCAATATCTCTCGTTGGTTGCCCGGGTTTGTACCTCAGAAAGGTATTCATTTTCGGGGTGTCGACAATTTTATTCGGATTGAAAATATGATTGGGATCCCACGTGTTTTTTATTTGCTTAAAAAGATCATAGTTATGATTAACAACCATCAATGGAATAAATTCACCCCTTAATCGTCCATCGCCATGTTCACCGCTCAATGAACCATTGTATGCTTTAACCAGTTTTGCTGTCTCCAGGGCTATGGTATGAAAGAGGCTTACATCTTTCTCTTTCTTTAAATTGAGTACGGGTCTAAGGTGAAGTTCTCCTGTTCCTATATGGGCATAGTATACACAGTTTAAACCATATTGTTTAAGCAGATCGTTGAATTCGCGCATGTAATCCGGTAAAAACTCAACATTAACAGCTGTGTCTTCAATTACAGCAACTGGTTTTGCATCTCCCGGAACATTAGATAGCAAGCCCAGCCCTGCTTTTCTTAAATCCCAAACTTTTTTAATTTCATCACCAAACAGCACGGGAAAATGATAGCCCAATCCTACTTTACGCATATCTTCTTCCATTTTGGAAGCGATATCTAAAATTTCTTCCCGGGTATTTCTGGCAAATTCAACAAGAAGCAAAGCTTCGGGTTCGCCTTCAATGAAAAATCGGCTCTTTTTATGCTTTAGGCTGTCTTTGGTGCAGTCCATGATGACTTTATCCATAAGCTCTACTGCACCCGGATTGAATTTTAGTGCATGAAGGTTTCCATGAAAAGCTTTTTCCAGTTCACTAAAATGAATACAAATAAGGCCTTTTTCTTTCGGTGGAAGATTAATCAGGTTGAGCTTAATCTCTGTTATGAATGCAAGGGTTCCTTCTGATCCTGCAATTAGACTAGAAAGGTTAAACTTCTTCGGACTTTTAATGAAAGGTTCAGTTTCCAGCAGAAGATCCAATGCATAACCTGTATTTCTTCTTTTGAGTGATTTATCTGGAAATTCCTTTTTTATTTCTGCCTGGTTATTTTCATCAGATAATATCTCGCGAAGCTTTTTATAGATATTTCCTTCCAAACTATGCTGGTCGCATTTAGAATTATATTCATCTATGGAAATGGGTTTAAATTCAGCAATGGATCCATCACTTAGCACAGCTTTTATTTCAAGTGTATGATCTCTTGTGCTTCCATATATAAGCGAATGTGCTCCACATGAATTATTACCTACCATTCCACCTATCATACACCTGTTGGAAGTTGAAGTTTCTGGTCCGAAAAACAAACCATACTCCTTAAGATAATTGTTTAATTCATCCAATACTACTCCTGGCTGAACTTTTACCCATTTTTCCTGAACATTCAAATCCAGAATATTGGTCATGTATTTGGATACATCTACAATAATTCCTTTACCAACTACCTGACCAGCCAGAGAAGTTCCGGCTGTTCTCGGAATTAGCGATTTCTTATACTTGTTTGCAAAAAGAATAATTTCTCTAATATCTTGTTCATCACGGGGCCGAATAATGGCTTCTGGTTTTTCTTTGTATGCGGATGCATCAGTTGAATATAAAATTCTGGTAACATCATCAGTATATATGTCCCCTTTTATCTGTCTAGAAAGCTCTTTAAGAGAATTATCTGTAATATCCATGCTCGTTAGGGTCTGATTTGAGTTTCCTAAAATAAAAAAAGGGATTCATACATTTGAAATATCTGTCAATAAATATGACAATAAATTGAACAAAAATATGAATACCCTTGATTTATAGTAAGATAAAAATTTAGTAATCTATGGAATCAGGAAGCATCTGTACTTTCAAAGATTTTATCTGCTGATTTTGCAATAAAACCACTGTAAAGTTTTCCATCTTCATCTGGATAGCGCTTAGCAAATTCGTAATAACAACCTGTAATTTCATAACTTCCTTCCTTAAATGATCTCTTCACCAAACCCGCCTTTATTGATGACTGTTCCAGAAGTTCTTCCGGAGTTCCTTTGATTTCTCCACCTGAATCGTTTAGTTTAAAGCCATTGTCTTTAAGTAGTTGATTAACAGATTCTATACTTGTATAATTATCCAGATTGTTAATGCTAACTGTAAAATGATTGGCTCGAAATCCGTTAACGTAAAGCCAGCCTGCATATTCAGATTCTTCTTTTAGTTGGTTATAAACTTCTAATGAGGGCGTTGACCACAAGATTCCGCTATAAACCAAGCTTTCAGAATTTAGTTTTTTTGTAGGTATTTCATCAATAATGTTCTTTACGATTTCCTGAAGGAATTTACTAAATTCTTTAGTTTTCAACTGACTGATAAAAACTCTTGGATATAATGGGTTCTCATGTTCATAGTGTTTAGCATAAAGTTTTTTTTCTTCGAAAGTATATTGTCCTTTTT
>PKSZ01000584.1 GCA_002869425.1 Marinilabiliales bacterium | reverse complement strand
TGATCAGGCAAAAAAAGATTTGTTAAAAGCCGCTGAAAAGCTGACATCAAATACAGATTTATATATTGAGCTCGCAAAAATCAGTAATGTGTCAAATAACAATCAGGAAGCCTTGCAGAATATAAATAAAGCATTGGAAATAGATCCTCATAATATCGAGGCATTGAATTTAAGTGCTTTTCTGAAGTACAAGCTAAATGATATGGAAGGTTCCAAAAAGGATTTTGAAACCATATTGAAAAGCAAACCGAATTCAGCCGAGGCTTATTTCGGACATGGTAATGTAATGTTTCTGCTCGATGATTTTCAATCAGCAATTACGGATTATAATAAGGCACTTCAACTTGATGATTCCAAGGCTACATATAAGGTTTATTATAACAGGGGCTTTGCATTAAGCAGAATGGGAAAACATAAGGAGGCACTTAAGGATTATGGTAAGTCAATTGAACTAAAAGCCAACAATGGAGAGGCTTGGTTTAACCGGGGATATTCTAAGTTTTATCTGAAAGACCGCTTTGGTGCTTGTTTCGATTGGAGTAAAGCTGGTGAATTGGGTTATGAAGATGCTTACAATGTAATTCAACAACATTGCCAGTAAATCTGTGCAGGTTATCCAAAATGATTATATTTAACTTATGAAATTGTTAATTTGTCAGAATAATTGTTTTGGAAAATGAAAAGTTTACTCTTATTTATTATTTCATCTTTATTTGTGTTAACCGTTTTGGCTCAAAGCGGACAGCCTGTTGTACTTGTTATGGGTAAAGTGTTAAATGATAGGAATATGCAGGCTATTGGTGCTAAAGTTATCTACGAGGATTTATCCACGGGTGAAGATGCTGGAATTGCTCGATCTGATCCGGCAGATGGGAGTTACAAAATTATTTTACCTAGAGGCAAAAAGTATGGTTATTATGCGCTGGCAGAGGGTTTTTACAGTGTTACAAAAAACCTGGATGTTTCAAATTTAGATAAATATACAGAGGTGGAAGATCAGAACCTATATCTGGCTCCGGTTGAATTGGATCAGGTTGTGCGTTTGAATAATGTTTTCTTTGCTAAAGGATCGGCTTCTATAACAGAAGAATCTGAACCAGAGCTTCAACGACTTGTGCAATTTTTGAAAATTAATAAGAAAATTGAAATTGAAATTTCTGCACATACCGATAATAGTTTGTCGTCAGATAAAAGTAAAAAACTTACTGAAGACAGGGCAAAATCAATAATGGAATATTTAACATCCAATGGGATAAAGGAAAGAAGGTTAACAGCCAAAGGTTATGGTTCTGATGTTCCTTTGGGCTTTAACAATTCTGAAGAAGGTAGAGCGTTGAATAATCGACTGGAGTTCAAAGTGCTAAGTCTTGAAAAAACAAAAAAATAATTCCCATCTTAAGCAGCAATATATTGAGGTTTCTGTATCAAAGCAGGAGATAGTAAGAATGGTAATTTTCTTATTTCTTTTTATCTCAATTATTGGCTTTTCTTCTTACATCCTGACCTTCGGATTTAACAATTTTATTGCGGATGTGGTGAAGTATGTTTTCAATCTTCCATTGGCAATAATTTATTTGTTGGGTGGTACTATTATTCACGAATTATTGCATGTTGCCGGACTTATTATTCAGAAAGAGATTAAACCATCAAGTTTTAAATTTGGCATTAGTAGCTACAATTTTGGTCCCTATGTGCATTGTAAACATGAAGTCAAAAGGAATTTCTATATGCTAAGTTTGTTGCTGCCATTTGTTATTCTTGGAGTTGTTCCTTTTGTTTTGTCTTTCTCCGTTGGACATGGTGGTTTGTTTCTATTTGGAAGTGTATTTATACTTGCAGCCAGTGCTGATTTGGTTTCAGCACTAAAGTTGTTAAAGTACAACAGAAATGCCAGTATTGCTGATCATCCAGATGTTCCGGGATTTTATGTAAAGAAGGCTAGGTAAAGATACTTAATAGATAAACTTTGTCTTTTCATCAATTCATAACTGTTATTTGTGTAAAGATTCCTTGACAAATAGGCGTTGTAGAACGAAAATTTGTAACTTTGCAGTCCTTTTCTTTGAAAAGGACAAGGGTTAGAAATTAATTTAACAAGTATATGATAAAAGAAATAATAATGCTTTCAGTTGTGTTGCTTATCTCTGTTTCAGTTATGGGGCAGAAGGTAGAGCTTGATAAAAGAGCTAAAAACCACTATACCGATGAGCAAATATCAAAAATTCCTGATGTGAAAAGGGAGAAGATGAATTTTATGTACAGGGAGTCCTTTATTATTCCTGAAGAAATGCAAGGAAAGCTCAGTAAAGATGATATTGATGTTACTCCTTATCATGTTTTTCGTAAACAGTCCGAGAGACAAAGGGTTCCGTTAAATATTGATGAAGAACAGGAATTTGCTCCTGCCGATAGAATTATAATACTTCTTTCACAAGATGAAGTAGATGAGGCTTTTGCAAAAATTGACAAGAAATACGCAAATCAATAATTTCAGAATAATTGAGTATTATGAAGAAGATATTCCAGTCTTTAATTGCCTTACTTTTGGTTACATCCATACAAGCGCAAACAGTTGTTTTTGATGAAGATTTTGAAGGAGGAGCTTTACCTACAGGTTGGTCACAGTCGTACGCAAGTGGTTCAGTAGATTGGACTTTTCAAACCGGTGGTGAGTATTCAAATCCTGCAGCAGCCCACGGAGGAACCTACAATGCCACCTTTTATTCAGGAAATTACAATGAAGATGCCACACTTTTAGTAACTCCGGCAATAGATTTGACAAATTATACAAGTTGTGAGTTGACTTTTTATCATTCAATGGTAGAATGGTATGGAGATCTGGACTCACTAAGAGTTTATTATAAAACTTCAGCAGGCGGTTCATGGAATTTGTTGCAAG
>PKSZ01000564.1 GCA_002869425.1 Marinilabiliales bacterium | reverse complement strand
TTTGGATACACATTAAGTATATCTACATCATCCAGTAGATTATAACCAGGAACGGGCTCTTCTGTTTGTACAATTTCTACAGCCACCCAATTATGAGTTTGAATAGTTCCATCAAAATCTACTTCTTTCAACCGATAGTATGAAATTCCCTGATACGGTTCATTATCTTCAACGTAATAATTCAAAGTAGAAAGACTATTCCCTGCTGCATCAACATTTGCAATATCATCAATGTGTGTTAAATCTTTGGAACGTTGCACTATAAAATAATCACTGTTCAATTCAGATGCAGTAATCCAGGAGATATCCACTTTGTTATTGTTTGCAACAGCATTAAACGACAACAGTTCAACCGGAAGTACATTACTGGCAGAATTGGAGGCAAAAGTAAAGGGTGAAAAAGATGTGCAATTGTCAGACATAATCCATCCCGAAGTACCACTTCCGCTATTATCATCGTTTGCATCTATGGTATGGGCTGTTTCCCAGCTGGTTCCATTCCAGTGTGCCACCCGTAAATCGGCATCATTAAAATCATTTATGAGGCTATAGTCCCTGTCTTCTGAATAAAGCCCAACTTTTTTGGTTGGAGTTCCCACATTCTTTGTTATATCCCAATGCTCTATTGAGCTTGCATGCACCAAGGGTGAAATCACATTGTAATAATTGTTACCGTATTCTTCATCAAAGTATTCAACTGTAAAGGCATCCGTGACTGCAGATCCACTCACATTCTGCAATTTCATCCTTGCCCAGGTTGCATTCTTACCTACCGGAAATGTAAATGTTTCATCACCAATCTTTTTCATTGGACCATCAACAAAGCTATTTGCTGAACCAGAAGTAGCTGTTGCATTGTCATTAAGCGTTAATAATTTCCCTGAGGAAGTATACACATAGCCATCTGTTAAAGTAAGCGCACCTGTTACTGTCGTACTTCGTCCCAGTCTAATACCTGTAATACTGGAATTATTCGATTCTAATCCATAAAAAGTTGTAGCTCCGACTCCTGTAATAAGTTGCTCATTAGAACCAGTAAATGAAACCTTTTTGGTTCCTTCCACAAATCCATCTGTTGTATTATTGTTTATCCAGTCTGATTGAATATTTATGTTTTTTCCTCCAGTGCCCGCATCCAGAACAGCTCCCTCATCAATAGTTAAATCGCCGACAATATCCAATGTAGTATAGGGAGTCTGCCCTCCGCTTTCATTTATTGATCGTGTGCCCGTTTTTATATTCAAAATACCAAAACCTGAAGATGGATTGAAATTGATGAATTTATTACCATACATATTAAATGTACTTTGTGAAATATTCACTAATTCAGCATCCATATTGGCAAGAACATTTTCTCTGAAATTTCCATAAAGATTTACAGTACCTTTGTGTGTGAAATTGTGATAAATATAGAGATTTCCTCCAATGGTAAGCACTGAGTTTGGATCGTTGGTTATCCATGTATTTGCTGTCTGAACAATAAGATCTCCTGAAACATAAAGGTCCCCTATTTGTTCAGTAGGAGCTGTAGAAAATATTTGAATATCACATTCCACCTCATCTGTATCACCATCACCCTGCAATTTCGAAGGAAAAATAAAAATGTCTGCATATCCTGAAATGAGTGGACGATTTGTTGTAATTTGTCCATGTACTGTCAGGTCTCCTTTAAAGCTGGTTACAGTACCTCCGCCAGAAGCTTCACCAACACTTGGCATTCCTGTATTTATTAGAGCTCCTGTATAAACTGTTGTTGGTCCCAAAACCTGAAGTTCATAAGCTTCAGATGCATCACCTATCGAAATGGTTCCGGAAATAACATCAAAAGCACCTCCGATTCTCATTTCGGAATTATAAACCTTTATTATTCCTGAGGTTCGATCCACAATTACATCATTAAAATCCCGGGAAACACCAATACCTCCTGCATCAATAATTCTGTTTGCAACATCACCATCAAAGGTTACGAGTCCAATTCCCGGACTTAGAGTTCCGTCATTGGTCCACGAACCACTCACATTGAAATTATCCTGTGTTGTACCATTCATTGCCAATGTAGCACCTGCACGAATGATAAAGTCACCATCCAGATCAAAGTCCGAATTCAAAGTGGACGTCCCACTAAAAATTCTAAAATCTGCATTCACAGTACCATCTCCTCCAAACCCAACAGTATTGTTCAGATCAATATCTCTGGTTCCGTCATATACATCATCGGCTGTCACAGTCCCATCAAAATCAACCGTTTCTGCTCCCGATGAATATATATCAAGTAACTTACCTGTAGAAATAGTCAGAGCGGCCCCAGATTCAAGAATAAAATCTCCATCAATGCTCACATCATTATTACTGGCTGTTGGATTTAATGTATAACTTGAACCAGATTGAAAAGTAACATTATTTAGATTGTCATCACTATCACCAAAAATTTCTTTTCCGTTACCCGTAAAAATAATTGTTCCTGTTGCTACAGAAATACTGTATTCATTATTAAAATCTCCTCCCAGGGTAAGAATCTCACTTCCACTGAATGCAAGCGTTCCCTGGCTACCTGATGTACCTCCATCATTAATCTCCAGATCGCCATTAATGGTGATGTTATTGGTAAGCGTCAATATATCATCATAAATTCGAACATCTGCGTCTAAGTTACTGGTACCTGACAGACTGACAGAGTTATTAAAATCTACTTCCTGGGCATTATCATAATTGGCTGTTGAGCTTATTACTCCATTGAAAATAACTGATTCCCCTTCAGAAGAAGCAGTGTAGATATCTACGAATTTTCCACTGGCAATTGATAGTATTGCTCCGGATTGGAGATCGAAATCACCGTTAAAATCAAAGTTTGTAACACTTGTTGGATTAAAAGTATAGCTTGCACCTGTTTGGAAAGTTACATCATTG
>PKSZ01000347.1 GCA_002869425.1 Marinilabiliales bacterium | reverse complement strand
TCTTCAGTTGTTATATTTCTAAAAACAGGATTTTCATATACATATAAACCATTCTCCCTCGTTCCTACCCACAAAATACCATCTTTTGAAACATACAATGCATTTACTGTTCGACTTAAAGTATCTTCACCTGTAATCTTAACCCTTTTAAAGCCTTCCTCTTTCATCCTGTATAACCCACCTCTTTCCGTTCCTACAAGAATATTTCCAGATAAATCTTCAGCAATAGACCAGATGGTTGAGCTTTTCAGACCATTGTCCTCATCAAAAACTTTAAAAGATACACCATCATATTTATTGAGGTAACCATCCTTGGTTCCAAACCACATATTTCCTTTAGAATCTTCAAAAATGGAACGTATCTGATTGGTGCTTAATCCATCCTGCTTGGTAAGATTTTTGAAATTTATTCCATCAAACATACTAACTCCCCCTCCATCGGTACCAATCCACAAATAGCCCCTGCTATCCTGGTAAATTGCATATACCTGAGATTGAGCCAATCCATTTTCAATAGAATAACTTGTAAAATTATACTGCTGCCCATAAACACCAATGGTGAAAGATAGTAATAACAGCAGACAAAAGACCTTACTCATAAGCCAATTCTTCATAACACCATACAATGCTTCAAATATAATTAATATACGTAGATTTTCCTATTTGGTTATCTTTTATCATGCTTTACAAATGGTCTATTTCATTTACTAATTGATCAATTTATTTATACATTTGATCAAATTGAACTTTGAAAAGTTTGAAGAAACTATTGCCAATTATACTATTACTCATGAGCCTTTCTGCATGTTATTATGATAATGCCGAAGAATTATATCCAGATGCATGCAAGAAAAGTAATATCTCATATTCCGAAGATATAGTACCCATTATGAATATGAATTGTATTAGTTGTCATGCTTCTGATAACGCAAATATGTTTGGAGGTGAAATTGACCTGGAAAGTTATTCCGGAATTATTGAAACGGTAACAGATAGCTCACTCTCTGGTTCAATTAATCATACAGAAGGTTTTTCACCTATGCCATTTGAAAGCATGCTACCGGATTGCCAGAGAAAGCAAATAGAAATATGGATTGAAGAAGGAGCCAAAAATAATTAATGAAGCATATTATTTACATATTGGTGTGTTTGTTTTTTCCTGTTTTGTCTTTTGCTCAACTTGATGAGATGGAAGATTTGCTGGAAAACGAAATGGGAGAAAGAACAGACTATGCTACTGCTACTTTTAAATCAACCAGGGTCATCAACGGACATTCTGTAGAGAGAATGCAAAAAGGTGATCTTGACTTCAGAATTTCTCACAGATTTGGTTCTGTAAAAACCGGTGCATATGAGTTATTTGGGATTGATCACTCCACTTCACTACTGAGCCTGGAATATGGAATTACAGATTGGTTAATGCTTGGAATTGGAAGAGGCACTTACAAGAAAACATTCAGTGGTTTCGCTAAATTCAGTCTGCTAAGACAGTGTTCAGGCGCTAAGAATATACCAATATCTGCCTCATACCTGATAGGTTCTGAGTTAAATTCCATGCACTGGTTAAATCCGGAAAGAGACAATTACTTTAGTTCCAGGTTAAGCTATATTCATCAATTATTAATTGCTCGTAAGCTTAACAGAAGAATAAGCCTACAATTAAGTGGACTCATTGTTCATCGCAACCTTGTTGAAACCATTTCAGAAAATAATGATTTGTACGTAGCTGGCATTGCAGGCAGAATTAAAATTACCAACAGGCTTGCATTTTGCAGCGAGTATTTCTATACATTTAACAATGCGAGTAATTATACAAATCCATTTTCTATAGGTTTCGACATTGAAACAGGAAGTCATGTTTTTCAAATTCATTTAACCAATACTACTGCAATGCAGGAAGCAGGTTTTTTGGGCGACACAATGGATTTATGGAGTGAAGGAAACATTCATATCGGATTCAACATAACAAGAGTATTTACTTTGAAAAAGCAAGAACATGATTCTTAAGCCAATTTTTACTTTACTGCTTATCTCTGTTTTTACTGTTGTAGGATTTTCTCAGGAGAAATATTTCACAAAAGAGGCAGAAATAACTTTTGTTTCAAAATCTGAAGTCATTGTAATTGACGGTACCAATAAAAAATCAGGTAGTATCTTCAACATCAACACAGGAGAACTGGTTTTTATTGTAATTGTAGACGATTTTGACTTTCACATTCCTCTTGCAGAAGAACACTTTAATGAAAATTATCTTGAATCTGAAGTATACCCAAAAGCAAAATTCAAAGGCAAAATAAAAGACTACCAAAAACTAGATCTGAAAAAAGACGGTACCTATCCGGTAATTGTGGAGGGAGAAATGAAGATACATGGCGTTACAAAAGATGTAACAGAAAAAGGAATCTTAAGCATTGAAAATGGGGAAATTAAGGCAGAATCGCATTTTTTCATATTACTAAAAGATTATAACATTAAAATACCCAGCCTGGTTAGTGACAAAGTCAATGAAAAAATTGCCATTTCAGTATCGGCCAAATACAAACCCTTTAATCCTTGATCAATTTACCTTTTTATACTCAAACTCTATTTTGTCAATATCATCGTTTGATGTAGTATCTATACTTACCACTTTAACAACAGCATATTCATCTGTCTCTCTGATATTTGCAATGTAATAATCTCCTACTTCAATATCATATGTATAAGGTTTTGGCAACCCCGTGATTGTACCTCCTGTATAGGCATCAACTGCAGTTTCTACAGTAGCATTATCATAATCGTACCAGTTCTCTCTTTTGAATAAGGTATTACTATATGACTCCCAGCCAGCACTAAATAGCCCTGCGCCCACATTCAGGTTAACCATATCCTGTACAGAGTCAGGCACTGAAAGATCGTTGTCGCCATTTA
>PKSZ01000358.1 GCA_002869425.1 Marinilabiliales bacterium | reverse complement strand
AGCGTATAGCAATTACAGTGGTTTTTTGAAAACGCACAATGTACAGACATCCTTTTCATGGAGTCGCACATGCTTTCGCGGGTTGTTCAAGATTTCTCAAAACCTGGGGCTTTCTGTTGCAGGTGACGAACCTACTATTTATAGTACCCAAACTTTTTCATCGAATCCCAGTCCTAAACAGTTTATATCTAACGCAGCAGCTGAAAGCAAGGAAGACAATTACTATCAAATCAAACGACAGACAATTGCAAAAAAATTGTCGAAAGTGAAATTTGCAGCAGCGATAGGTGGGTTTGCAGGTTCAATCCCATTGGCAGGAGGACAGTATGGGCTGTTTACACTTAAAGGGTCACGGTTTAGTGCAGCATCACCTAAGGCAATGGGTGTTAGTAATTACTGGATTCGTGGTATTAGCGGGTCTGCAAGTGGTGAAGATATTGGTATATCTATTGAACGCAAAAAGGATATGGCCTGTCAATTCGGGATAAATATTCCGAGGATGGATATGAAGGCCTATGGATATATGAACAATCCGAATCTGGATGATATGAACAGCGAAGACAATGAAGTTTCATTGCCTGACAAGAGTAATTATACTAACATATTAAGCGATTATTATACTGAAAGAGAAATGGCCTATACTCATAGAGACAAAACAATAGGTATACCGTTTAACAATGCAGATAATTTTGTAGTTCTCGGTGAAGGTATAGGTGGGGGATTTAAGATCCACCATGATCAGATCGGACATTTTTATCCGGCGTGGATGAAAAATATTTCAAAGCTTAGGACTAATGGAACTGAAATGGGTTTTTCTCCTAACGACAGAATCAAATTTGGGATGGACTTTGCCTGGGGCAGAAGTGTAAATTCAGTGAAAAACTGGAAGGGCCCCAACTCTGATGATTCAGAGTATTATAAACAATTCAGTGGAGACAGCGAGCGTTTTTTTAGGTTCAATAACGATATGGGAGGAACCAGTCATTTTGATAATGTTAGTTGGACTAAAGCTCCGGTACTTAGAAATGCATATACTTTTGCATTACCTGGTGTAAAAAAGATCGAGGCAGAAGTAACTGAACCTATGTCAGGCCTTGTTGATAAAGGTAGAAGCTCCTACATTACATACAGAACCGGTAGTAATATGAGCGGGGAAGAATGTCTGTCCTGCGAGGAACAAAGCGCAGACATTATTAAACTGACTCAGACCGCAAGAGAAGATGAAAATAACGAGCTTGATGACCGGATCATGGAGATGGCAATTACCAATCAAAATGGTAGCCGGTTTGTGTATGGCATTCCTGTTTTTAATCGCAATGAAAAGCGACTCAGATTCGGAACAAGGCAGGATTATAATTATTCCAATCAGGATGTTCGTGATTATCAAATCCATGAATATACAACCCAGGATAACATAGATGATGAGAACAACATGGACCTTCTATTGATGAACAATGAGCATGTCGTTGGAGAAGTAAAGAGAAAACCCTATGCCAGATCATTTCTTATAACCCAAATAACCGGGCCAAACTATGTGGATGTAAATGAAACACAGGGTGAACTTGTGCCTGATGGTCCTAGTCAAAGTGATTTTGGAGCCTGGACAAAATTCAGATACAGGAAAAAGTATGGCTTTTCTACTCCTGATGGAGAAGCAGGTGAATGGTATAGATACCGGGCCCCTTATACCGGATTTTTCCATATTCCGGGCTCAATTGCCGATAAAAGAGATAATTTGCTGGTTGTTCATGGTGGAGAGAAAGAGGTATATTATCTGAAAGCAATTGAAACAAAAACACATATTGCCTTTTTCATAACGGATGCAACTGATGGCTCGGAAGACTTTGCCGAGTTTATTCCTGAATCGCTTGAAAACAGAGACGCAATTCTCGATTATCTCGATGGTTCTGCATATAATGGCTCAGATACGCCCGATGAGTCGAAGCTGAGGCTCGATGGGTTGGGGGCTGCAGAATTTGCTGAGAACGAAAACAGTATATCTGATAACAGAATTGAAAAACTGGAACGAATCGTTATGTATTCAAAAGAGCGATTTGAAAAGCCAACCAGGATTGTCAGGTTTGCATATGAATACAAAGCCTGGCCCAAAATCCCCAACTCAAAATCTGAGTGGTGGCTGCCCGGTAATGAAGATGTCCCCAATACAGGTAAATTAACACTCACTAAACTCTTGTTTGAATACGAAGGTATTGAAAGAACAAGGGTGTCACCGTATGAGTTTGAATATGAGTACAAACCTTCAGAAGACTTTGGTCAGAATATAGTAGATAAATACAGCGATATTGCCAATTTCAAAGACAATGTCGGAAATGAAACTCCTGACTATGATTCAACTCCGGATATGTGGGGGAACCATCTGGAAACTGATGATGCCGACAACCCAGATGAAAGGTCCTATTTGAGGCCCTGGGTACCACAATATGATATTGCCGGATACGATCCGGCTGCATGGAAACTAAAGCAGATAACCCTCCCATCTGGTGGAGAAATACTTATTCAGTATGAGGCCAAAGATTACCAATACGTCCATGATAAGGTCGCTACTGCAATGGTAAGCCTTACAGATGATAACAACGGCATGTTTAGTTCATACGACCCGGATGCTGATAAATATTATCTGGATCTTTCAGATATTGGAATCAGTACAAGTGAAGAAATTGATGAGTTTGTTGAACTTTTGAACGATGAGATTGTTGGAGAAAAAACATACTTCAAATTCCTGTATGCAATGGATGGTGGAGAAAGTCCGGGACTAGATCCAACAAGTAACCCAACCTCAGAATACATACGTGGATGGAGTTATGTGAAAGAAGCAACAAGAGAACCCGGAACCGACAAAGTATATCTGAAGCTGGGGCTCGATAATGATACCAGGCTCTGGCACATTTTT
>PKSZ01000472.1 GCA_002869425.1 Marinilabiliales bacterium | reverse complement strand
TAAAAATGTTTAAATGGTCAGGATTCTCCTGAGCATTTCCTTTGATTCCAATTATGAAAAGTAGAATGGGTACAATTATTAGTTTTCTCATGATTAAATAATTTGGTTATACAATTTTACAAATAAATTTTCACTTATCAATTAGCGACTTGAAGTTCAGCGAAGATACAGCCGAGCAATGCAAAACAGGACCATTCTTTAGGTTTTTTACAATCCATTTGCGTATTTTTACATAGAATAAATAAAATAGTTTCAGAATGAAAAAAATTGTCATTTTATCAGCATTGTTTTTTGTTTCATTTTTAATTAAAGGACAAATAATTATTTCAGAGGTTGCAGATCCTGCTGATGAATCTTCAGGAAAGTTTGTTGAACTGTTTAATGCAGGGACTTCAGATGTTGATTTTGATACAGACGTATATTTCTTTGTTCGTCAGGTAAATGGAGGAACCACCTTTAATGAAGTACAATTGACAGGATTGTTTACTGCAGGTGAAACATATGTAATTGCAAACGATAGTACAAACTTTTTCAATTTATACGGTTTTTATCCAAACATTACCATTTCCGGAAACGGAGGGAATGGAGATGATACATATTATTTGTATTCCGGAGCAGATCATCTAACTGGTACTTTGGTTGACATCTATGGTGAACCGGATTTGGATGGTACAGGAACTGCATGGGATTACACAGATAGTAAAGCCCAGCGAAATTTTGATATTGTTCTTCCAAATACAACATGGACTGCTTCCGAATGGACCATAAGCGGTGCAAATTATCTGGAAACCACTCCTGGAATGCATTCTCCACCTTTGGTTGCTAAAAAACTTTCTGTTGTTGCTGTAAATTCAGGAAACCCTGTATTGGAGAATTATCCTTTTGAAATTAGTTTCCAAACATTGGATAGTCTTGGAAATCCAACAGAAACTGATATAGATATAAATATTAGTATTGCGTTGAATACAGGTTCAGGTTCATTAACTGGTGTAACTTCAGGTATTATCAATGCAAATTCATCAGGAAATATTGTGTATGGACTTGAATATTCAATGGCTGAAACTGGAGTCTCTCTCATTGTATCAGATAATTCAGGTGTGCTTGAAGCGGATACAAGCGATCTGTTTGATGTTATTTCTGCACCACCTCTGGTAAATCTGGTGATTACGGAAATTATGTATAATCCACCGGAAACTGGAACAGATTCTCTGGAATATATTGAAATATATAATAATGATGTTAATCCAGTTTCATTGTTGAATTTTTCCCTGAGTGAAGGATTAAGTTTTGATTTTGGAGATACTACAATTAACCCCGGTGAATATATTGTGGTTGCTGAAAGAGCTTCTGCCATGCAAACGATGTTTGGCTTTTCACCATTTGTATGGTCAGGTGGTTTGAGTAATAGTGGCGAAGCTATTGTTTTGCTTGATAATTATGCTCGAATTGTTGATTCTGTGTTTTATGAAAACAATACACCATGGCCTGTTGATGCCAACGGTAATGGTGCTTCACTGGAGTTTTGCGATCCTTCTATGGATAATTCCTTACCCGATGGCTGGTCTGCCAGTTTATTCTTTGTTGATACAATAAATGGAGGTTTTCCGGTGTATGGTACTCCGGGTTCTTCATGTTCATTTCCTGAAGCCACTGCAGTTAATATTACTTCAATTAATGGAGGTACTTTACCCTTGGTTAATAATGCCTTTACAATAGATGTTGAATTGATAGATGATTTGAACAGTCCGGCTGTTTCATCAACAGGGGATGTGGGACTTACATTGACTCTGTATACTGGTAATGGATCTTTATCTGGAACCTTAAATGGTACTATTGCCATGGGAAGCTCTTCCTATTCATTTACGGACATTAGCTATGATCTTGTAGAAACAGGAGTATCTGTGATCGTTGAAACAGATGATTTACAGATTGAAGCGGATACAAGTGAGTTTTTTGAAGTAATAGTTATTCCCAATCCTTCAGATATTATGGTAAGCAATTTTAATGGGGGTGTAGATCCGGTTGTGAATGATAATTTCTATTTTGAAGTATCACTGGTTGATGATCTTGAAAATGTTGTAAATGCTCTTTCTGATGTTCCTTTGACAATTAATCTTGCATCGGGAACAGGAAATCTTTCTGGAACCTTAAAGGATACAATTTATGCAGGAAGCAGTACTGTCGTTTTTGAAAATTTAACGTATAATTTGGCCGAAACAGGTGTTGAAATTGCTATTGAAGATGATCAAACCGGTAGTATGCAGGATACTGTATATTTTTCAGTGAATGAACAGAATAATCAACTACTTATCTCGGAAATTATTGATCCGGCCGATGATTTTAATCTTAGGTTTATTGAACTATTTAATGCTGGTTCAACAGATATTAGTTTCGATAACGATATCTATTATGTTTCTCGTCAGGTAAACGGTGGAACAACATGGGAGGAAGTACAACTTTCAGGAATTATTCAATCTGGTGAAGCCTATGTAATAGCTAACAATACAGCTGATTTTACAAGCTTTTACGGATTTTCTAATGATGCAGAAATAGGTGGATCAGGAGGAAATGGAGATGATGCTTACTTTTTGTATAAAGGAGGAGATCATCAATCTGGGACATTAATTGATATTTATGGTGAATTAGATATAAATGGTTCTGGTACAGATTGGGATTATCTTGACAGCAGGGCAAGAAGAAATTACGATGTTGTAAATCCAAATACCACATGGACACAATCTGAGTGGACGATTACAGGTGCTGATGCAATCGATGGAACTCCGGGCTCACATACGCCTCCACTAGAACCGAAAAAGATTTCTGTTGTGTCTGTAAACTATGGAAATGATGTTCTTGCAAATTACCCTTTTGATTTGGAAATTCAATTGCTGGATTCATTAGGAAATATAACGCT
>PKSZ01000007.1 GCA_002869425.1 Marinilabiliales bacterium | reverse complement strand
GTTTAAAAATATGCTCTGCATATCCCAACCAAATATCTGGATCATATGAATTATACTTTGCTGCCTTCAGATAAGCATCTGTTGCTTCAGGAATATAGTCTAACTTCTTATATAAGGACGCAAGCAAAAACCAGAACTCTGAATTTGTTTTATCATACTTTACTGCCTTTTTCAAACAAAACAAACTTTCATAAAGTTCATTTTTGTAAAGCATTACAATGCCCATTCCAAACCAAGCATCAGAAAATTGGTTATTCAAGGCAACAGATTTTCGATAATATTTCAACGAATTATCGTAATAATCCAATTTTTCATAACATTCGATTATGTAATANTGTTTCCTGCTCAAGACTCAAACATTCCTGGTATAATTGTATGGCTTCAGAGTATTGCTCAATGTTTGCAAGCGTATTGGCTTTATTAAAAATAGCATCGGTATATTCATCGTCAATTGCCAAAGCAAAATCATATGCATCCAATGCTTCTTTATATTTTTCAATGGCATTATATACTACGCCCAGATTATACCATGCATTTTCAGAGAAAGGCTCTTCTTCCAGATACAGTTTAAAATAATGTTCACTTTTCTTATAATCTTCTGTTTTTTCACAACAAAAAGCAATGTCATAATACAAAAGATGATTGTCTGGACTATGTATTAATGCATCTTCAAAATATTTAACTGCATGTGTATAATAACCTGCAGTTTCCAATGCAATTGCAGTGGAATAAATAAAATCAGAAATATCATCACCAGCACATTGTAAACAAAGGTCAAACTGTTCGATTGCCAGATCTATTTTGTTGATAACAGAATAGATGATTCCTTTCAACTGAAATATTTCAGGGTTGTTCTTTTCAATTTTTGACAATTGCTTCAGAATATGTAATGATTCCATTATTCTTCCGTTATCAAACAGAACCTGAGCCTCTTTTAATTTCAATTCAATTGCACCAGGATGTTGACTCAAAGCAATCTTCACTGCCCTGTGGGCACTATTTATTTTTCCCTCATTCTGAAAATATGAAATGATTCCTATAAACTCATCCACATCAAAATACGCCAAACGATTATCATTCAGCATTTTCCTGTAACGTGATATCAACACCTCAACCTCATCATTATCAATGAAAAAATCGTTATCGTTTCTCATTAAAATTTCTTTCTAATTACTGAGTAAAAGTAAGAATATTTGAGCTTCTTTCAATGTTCCAACACAAGTGAAATGATACAAAAGCCAATTGTAAGCGTTAATAAAAATCATCAAATCATTCATTAATACTCATAATTCATTGATATACTTACAAATACCATAATATTTATATTTGAAGAAAAAAACAAAAAATGTTGAAAAATTATTTCAATAAATACAACAATCTTTCTATTTCTAACTGATTGTAGTGGCTGTTTAATGCATCTTCAATCGACTTCTTTTCAGCTTTTGTAAGGTGCCAGCTTATGGAAATATAATTATCATAATTAGCTAAAGACAAATCAATTACTTCAATATTATTATAAAACCAATGGGCCCCGTATTCCAGGATTTGTTCATTGTTAATATTTTGTATCTCAAACAAATTACTGTAAATATTACCCAAAGGAGTAAATATTCTACTGAACAAAGTCATATTTTCCGTTTTCTTCTGTTTTTTCTGGCTGGTTATTTTAACGATTACAACACCAGAAGTATTCGTATTAATCCAATCTCTGAAAACATATAAGTAATTCATTGCTGTTGAAATACCATAATTATCATGGATTCCTGCGTCCATTAGATAATACTTTGGTTTTCCTGGCATGTTAACCATGGGCGTAACATATGGAAAAGATGCATTCATTCTTAATGCCGATATAAAAGAAAGACTATCCGCATTAAATCTTGTATACATTCTACGAAAATCAATATTTCTATTCTTATGAACAGGATCGCGACTATTTAAAATCAAATAACTTAAGCCCTGTGGGGAAATTAACATTTTTCTTCCGTCATTTATAACCGTAGGAGATAATATCATTAGCGGAATATCTGCGTTTTGCTCAGGTTCGCAATAATCTGATAAGGATTTATTCAATATACCACAAGTGTTCCTGTTTAGTGCAACATCAAATGCATAGGCCCTGTCTTTATAATATTTCGTTCCTTTATAATTGAATTTCTGAAACTTAAATATCCAATCATTTACAGCTAAGCTAAACGCTATTGGATTCAACATATCATTGGTTAAATTCTGAAATAAAGTATCTCTGAATAAACTCTGATCTCCATTTATTTTATTATCCAGATAAACTTGCCGTAAAAAGGCAGCCCCGATCATTCCACCACTGGCTCCTGTATATAGGTGTGTACGACGCATTAACCGTCCCTGCGACAAACTATCAATATGTGCTAAAGTTAAATATGTCCAAGCAGTAGCTTTCAATCCTCCACCGCTTGTACATACAACAATTAGTTTAGGTTTTAATCTTTTGGTATCATTATTCTTGGCTTTCCACTTATTCAATATTTGCAGGCCATTCTTTAAATCCTCATTTGGATGTAGAACGGATGAATATGTGCTATCAAGAGGCTTTTGGATTGAATCCAAAGAATATGCAAGTCCATATGCATTATCCTGAAACCCTTTAATTGTATATTGAGATGCATAATTAATACCGACAAATAGCATTGCCAAAATAAGCAAAGACCATTCCCTGAATATACTTGTAAAAACACTATAAAGTAAAATCAACAGAGTTAGCATTAGGGTTATACTGGCAGCAGCAGGAATCATCATATATGGCTGATCAATAAAAATCCGCAATATGAAAACGACAAGTATAATTACCAAAGCGAAAATTGCTGCATTCTTATGGTTTTGCTGCAATACGCTCTGCAACATTTCCGGAGAATAGTGTGAGTATTCTTTTGCTCTCCGTATTTTTATCGGCGATTGCAAATAAGTTGTAATTCTCCATCTTCCTGCATTTTCGCGAGGTGCATTGATAATCTTCCAAGCCATGTCCTTTTTAAGAACAACCTTTACTGGTCGCAATATTTTCTTATCTCTCAAGGTATCCCTTCTAATACCATACATTTTATAAATGTCTTTATTGGTCGTGAAGAAATAACTTAAAGAAAGCAGAATAAATAGTATATAACCAACCGTAAAAGCTATCAAATTATAAATACTCTCATTTTTCGGAAAAAACTCATTGTACACCTGATATTCATAGCTATGATATACATACAAACCATAAAAAATAAGCGGAATAAAAT